>JAFYZX010000063.1 GCA_017548505.1 Bacteroidales bacterium
ATGTTTTGACAAATATCCATTCTTAAACATATACGAAGCTTCTTTATATGAAAGATGCACATCTGCAGCACCTGTATCAAAAATGAAACGCAGTTTATGCCCATTGACTTCACAAGGGATAGTATAGATGCCTGATTCCCTTGTCATTTGGATATATTCCTGCCCCATCAGGGCATTTGAAAAACAGAGGGTGATAATTATGGCGATATAGCGGAGTTTCTTCATGATTTTACAGGCGTTCTCTTTTTCTGTTCAAAGTTAACTTTTTTGCCCAAAGTAATGGTAACTTTACCGTGTGAAGAAAGCGGTGTTCATAGTGAATCCAGAGTCAGGGGCTTCCCGGAAGAAAAACATCGGGGAGGAGATTGTTTCATGCCTGGATATGGATGGCGGTTCATACGAGATTGTTTATACCCAGAGGCCAAAGCATGCCTCAGAACTTGCCCTGAATGCTGTTAAGGAAGGAGTGCCGGTTGTTGTTGCTGTGGGAGGAGACGGAACGGTTAACGAGGTGGCTTCTTCTATGGTAGGATCTTCCTCCGCGATGGGGATTGTGCCTATTGGGAGCGGGAACGGGCTTGCCCGCCATCTTGGAATTCCGCAGGATGTAAAGAAGGCAGTGCGGAAGATTCTGGAGGAAAGGACTGCTGCCATCGATTACGGACTCTTAAACCGGAAGAAGTTTTTCTGCACCTGCGGCTGCGGATTCGATGCCGAGGTGGGTTATAAGTTCGGTGGCAAGAGGGGGCGTTCTTCTTATGTTAAGACCGTTATGAAGGAGTTCTTCCGTTATTCTCCATCCAATTATGAGATCGAGAATTCAGAAGGAAATACCGTGTTTTCTTCAAAGGCGTTCCTGATTACTGCCGCAAATGCCGGGCAGTGGGGGAATGATGCTTATGTGGCGCCTGGGGCTTCTGTGCAGGATGGGCTTCTGGATCTTGTTGTCGTGGAACCATTTTCCGTGCTGGCTGCGGCTTCTCTTTCCTGGCGCCTTTTCCACAGGTCTCTTCAGAAAAGCAAGAAGGTCAGAATTTTCAGGGACAATGCCTTTACAATCCGCCGTTCAGAAGCGGGGCTTGTTCATCTGGACGGAGAACCTATGTTTTCTCCAGCGGAACTGGAAATATCTGTCTGCCCAAAAGGTCTGAAGGTAATTGTCTGATTTTATTTCAGGTCTGCCGGGATTTTCGTATAATTGTATAGAAAAGCATCATAGGTTATGAAACACAAGATCTTTACTTATGCGGGCCTGATGGCTCTTGCAAGCTTGGCTCTGGTAGCGTCTTCCTGCCACGGCGGGCAGAATAATAATAACGGAACGGAGGGGCAGGAGACTTCTTCTGTTGAAACACAGGAAGTGAGCGCTCTCCAGAAAGGCATCGCCCTTGAGCTTAAAAATGCTTACAGGGATATTTTTAAAGTTTCGTCGGCGACATTTTTTGCTGACAGTATTGTTGTGGTCTGCGACAGTGTTCCCCATACTTACATCATTGACAAGGAGAAGAGTTTCGAATCCGTTGAAATCGTGGATTATAAGTGGACATTTGTGGTTTCAGGAAAAGGGGAGGGCTGCCCGCCTCTAGACTCGATAGAGGTAGAAGTGTTTATGAAGGACATTTACGCGGATAAGGAACGGATGAATTCTGACTGTTGCCTGTTCTGGAACAAAAGCGATGCCCAAATGTGCTACATCAAAAACGATGTGGAAATACCAAGAAGGATGTTTGCAAAGTATCCGGAATCCAGGCCGTTTCCGGAGCTTGTTATGGAAAACACAAGATTCTATTATGGATACCAGGTGGATTCGGCCAAAGTGCCAGGCTTCATATCAGCAGTAAAACGGGTTGTGATAAAGGACAATACAATAAGCTTCAGCGATGGAGAGAAAACCACCACTCTTGAAATGGTTCCTCTCTCTGACAGGGAAAATGTCTATTCTGAAGGATACGACTGGTATTTCTTGACAAAGGAAACGGAAACCTGTCCTGGACTCAGTTTTAACCTTAATGCAGGTTTTGATTTTGAGAGGAAACAGCTTAAACCGGAAGAGAGATGGATTTCTCTGTACATAAAAGACATTGGGGAAATACAGTTTGATTTCCGCTCCTGGGACAATCTGAAGAGGAAGATTTCCGTTTACTATCCTTCTGAACAGGAGTTCCAGAATACAATGGAAGAGGGAATCCTCCCGGACTGTAGCGACGAGGAAGAATAGTAAAATATCGTACAATAGCGATTTTTGTTATCTTTGTCACCGATGTATTTTTCATCGCTGAGAGTAATATTTAAATAGATACTTATGAGAAAACTTTTTTTGGCCGCTGTGGCCCTGATGATTTGTGCGGCCTCCTATGCACAGAACGAAACCAAGACCCTTGAGGAGAGGGTGGCTTCCCTTGAAAAGAAATCTGTAGACTGGAATAAAATCAACAGATATGTTTCCGTGAGCGGATATGTAATCGGCGGATATGACTGGAACGATGCCGGAACTTCCACCTTCAAGCTCAAGAACGTGAACCTGAGCCTGTTCGGAAATCTCTACAAGGGAGATTACGGAAGTGTAGACTATAAGATTCAGCTGGCTCTGGCAGGAAGTCCGAAGGTTATAGACGCGTTTGCCACCTATATGCCGGTTAAGGAATTTGGAGTGAAGTTCGGACAGTTCAAGAGTCCTCTCACCTGGGAAAATAACATGAGAAGTCCTACAACTTTGGAGTTTGTGAATTATTCTCTTGCAGTCCAGAGGCTTGCCAGGATGAGCGACCAGGATATATGCGGCCTGTCCGCATCCGGCCGAGATCTCGGATTTTCATTCCTTGGAGATGCTCTCAAGAGAGACGGTTTCAGCATAATCAACTATGAGCTGGCCATATTCAACGGCTACAAACTCAACACCACAGACAACAACAAGAGCAAGGATATTGTCGGAAGGCTGATTATTAATCCTATAAAGCCTCTTTCCCTCTTCGGTTATTTCCAGAGGGGCGAGGGTGCATATCCTACATTCAACGATGTAACCCAGAAACTTGAGCCGCAGGATATTGACAAGTATCTGAAGATGCACCGCTATGGTGGCGGCTTCTCATACACAGATTACTGGGGATTTGCAAGGGCCGAGATAATCGGCGGAAAGACCGGCAACATTCCTGGCGGCATCAAGAGCCTTGGCGGATACTTTGCAGCAGGTGCCAACCTGACCGACCACTGGAGGCTGGTTGCCCGCTACGATTATATGGATGAAAATACAGATTCCAAGAAAATCAACGAGATGAACTATACCGCAGGTATAACCTACGCTCCGCTGAAGAACGTGGACCTCAAGCTCAACTACACTTACCGCCAGCTCAACGGCGGCTTCCAGGACAAGAACTGCGTTTACGTTCAGCTGACCGTCAAGTTCTAAAAGCCGCTGCAATCTAAATGCTTGATTATTAGCATAATGCTAAATCGCCCTCCCCTGAAATTAGAGGAGGGCGTTTGCTTAATTCGCTGACATATAGAGAAATACGTTGCAGGATTTTATTCGGCGTTCAACAGAACGTATCCGGCCATCAGCAGTTTGTTGAGCAGGGGTTGAGGTATCGGGGCTTTTGATTCACCGGATTCGGAAGCCTCTTTGTTTTGCCCCGCCTGCTTTTGGAGAATGAGTTGCTCTTCCAGGAAGTCAAGCAGGATCTGGCGTGCTTCAGGACTTCGGTGCCCGGAGAGCAGGGTGGTGCACCAGTTCTTCGGGAAGAAGATGTCTCCTGTCTGCTGGACTTCAAGCAGTTCGTCAAGGGCCGGGCGGATGAAGCGGTTGCTTGAAGCATTTTCTGTATTGTTATAGCCGTGTTCTTCTCTCAGCGGATGATTCAGCAGGGAGAGTGCGCTGAGTGCCCAAGGTTCTATCTTGCGGTTTTCAGGTTCAAGAAGCTCGGCGAAAAGTTCATCCTGCTTCTTTGGATCAGGGTTGCATGCCCGGCTCACAAACTCGAACTCCTTTCGCTTGTCCTCATTCTCTATTCTGGAAAGTTGAGTGTCTATAATCTCTTGCCATTTGTCCGGATAACGGATAGCCAGCTGATAGGAGAGGTTGATGTAGTCCGACTGGTTCAGCAGCGTGTCTTTCTGTTCTTTCCAGATATCATAAAGGTTTTCAACGATATCTTTTTCCGTGGCCTTGTTTATGAGAAGCCTGATGATCTTTTGTTTAGTTGACGTGTATCCCCTCATTCCGCAATATTCCCTCCACAGGTGTTCCTGAATCTCCCGCTGGTCTTCAATCAGGTTCATCAATGAGGAAAGATAATCCACTGCCGTAGAAATTACAAGTGGATTATTCAGATGAGGTTTAATGGTAAACAAACACCCCTTTACAGCATTACTTGCCGACAAATTATGTGTCAGTACGCTCTCATAATTAGTCATTAAAGAGGAGAGTTCAGATTCTTCTGAATCAAGGGAGGAAATCATCTGTCTATCATCTTCTTTCAAACAGAATCTTCCATAGCCGCTGCCATCATAATTTGGAATCAGATAACCGTGTTTTGGAGGTCCGTATTTGTTATAATTGATAGTTTGGGTTTGTTTTTCCAGGTAAATAGAGACAGTCCTGTTTTCGAATAAGTCCCGTGACAGATATGCGTAAGGACCATAATGGATTAAAAAGTTAACGGTCTGCGGCCAGACTATATTCCTTTCCTTCTGCTCTTCGCCGGTTATGTCTGCAAGAAGTTTTCTGTAAGCCTTGGTCCCTTGTATGTCTTGCTGATTTATTGTGAGTTCACGTTTAGACAAGTTGTAGGTTATGGTCGGGCAGCCTCTTTCCTTCACCCAGCTTTGGGAGAAGGCCTTGAGGTTGGCCTGGGGGGCTTCATCGCTGAGGATGTCTATAAGGTCATCCCAGGTGGCGTTGGAGTAGGAGTATTTTTTGAGGTATTTCTGAAGCCCTGTCCGGAACGGCTCGTCTCCCATCAGCTGATGGAGTTTTTTCATCACTACGGGGGCTTTCTTGTAGATGATGTTGCCGTAGAGGAGGCCGGCATCTTTCAGGTTGTCAAGCCTCTGGGCAATCGGGTGGGTGCCGTCTGTGCGGTCTTCCTCGAGGGCGGAGATGTGGTAGTTTCGGATGAAATTCAGGTTGTGGTTGATGTCCGGGAACTGCTCGGCGACAATCATCGACGCCATATAGTTTGCAAAGACTTCCTTTGTCCACACGTCGTCGAACCACTTCATAGTGACAAGGTCTCCGAACCACATGTGGGAAACTTCGTGGGCGATGAGTTCAGCCCTCGAGAGCAGCTGGTCCTGGGTAGGCTTCTTTTCCAGGAACATGCGCCTGTCGTTGAACTGGATTGCCCCGATGTGCTCCATTCCTCCGAACTGATAGCCAGGCAGTATCACAAAGTCCAGCTTTGGGAAAGGGAAAGGTATGCCGGTATAGTCCTCCATCCATTTAATGGAATGGCGCACTTGGTTCATTATCTGCGGCAGCTGTGCAACCTTTGCTGAATCTGTTTCGCGATACAGGCAATTGATTTCTTTCCCGTCGCGATTATCGGAGTATTCTTCAAATTTTCCTGCAACAAATGAGAACAGATAAGTTGGGATATGGCCGGTCTTCTCAAAGAAAACGTCTTTTGTGCCTCTATCAGGTTTTCTTCCTACGATGTTGCCGAGAGTGGTTTCCTCCCATTTCCTCTCGATTTGTTTTCCCGCACTGATAGCCTTCCAGTCTTCAGGAATAGTGAGACTTAGCTCAAATTCAGCCTTAAGGTCAGGCTGGTCGAAGCAAGGGAAAAGTTT
Source organism: Bacteroidales bacterium (assembly GCA_017548505.1). GTDB lineage: Bacteria > Bacteroidota > Bacteroidia > Bacteroidales > UBA932 > Egerieousia. The sequence goes on from JAFYZX010000063.1 coordinate 5,788, forward strand.
CCTTGCATTTGCCGGAACATTAAGGGTGTAGAGATAGTCTTCCCTTTTATTCAGTTTCGGCCCCCTGAAAGAAATCCAGATTGTATTTGTCCCGTCTGAAAGCAAGTCGTTGGGAACAATAATGTGTTCATTGATATGTTGAAGGGAATATATCTTTTTCCAATTATCGTTGATTACTGCAACAGCCTTTCCAATAATACAGTCATGGGCCGAACCGCAAAAATCAATCTGCAGGTCCTCTTTCGTGTCTTTCTTGAAGTCAAAAGTAATCAAGACGTTGTTGAGAGTGCCGACATTGGGCGTAACATCAAAATGAAGAGCGTAGCTGATGTTGATTATGTGAGCCGCCCTGAACTCTGCAAGGGCTTTGGAGACACCGGGTTCTACGGGTATCCTGTTCATGGCGGAAATGGAGGAAGCCAGGACAATTGCCAGAACTAGTGTCAAATATCTTTTCATATCGCGATAATTCTGTCGTGTTAACACACAAGAACAAATACAAATTTAAGAATCTGTCGAGAATTCTTGCTGTAGGGTTTTCCGCCGATTTTTCGTAACTTTGAACGATTGTTTGAACTTTGTTCAAAAAGCGAAATAATTATTATACGACAGATATTATGACTAAGATCAATTGTTTTGTTCCTTTCACCTCCAAGAAGCAGGTGGGAAAGACCGTCAAGAGCCTTAAGGAAAGCGCTCTGGTAAACGAGATTATAACCCTCGACGCAAAGAAGGACCCGATGGCCAAGACGGCCACAATGAGAAAGATTGCCGCAAAGAGCAGCTGCGATTATGTTTTGATTTATACCAAGCAGACCACCCTGAGCCTTGGATATCTGGCTCTGGAGAGAATGGTGGAGGTTGCAGAGGCTACGAATGCCGCAATGATTTACGCAGACCACTATGCTTTCATGAACGGGGAGAGGACAAACAAGCCTGTTATTGATTACCAGTTTGGAAGTTTGAGGAACGACTTTGACTTTGGTTCCGTTCTGCTGTACAAGGCTTCCGCGCTGAAGGCTGCTGTCAAGAAGATGAAGGTGGACTACAAGTTTGCGGCACTGTATGACCTGAGGCTTAAGGTTAGCCAGAAGGGCCGCCTGGTTCACGTAAACGAATACCTGTACTCTGAGATTGAGGAAGATACCCGCAAGACCGGAGAGAAACTCTTCGACTATGTAGACCCTCGCAACCGTGAGGTTCAGGTGGAGATGGAGAAAGCCTGCACCCAGCATCTGAAGGATATCGGAGGCTATCTGAAGCCGGAATTCAAGAGCGTTCCTTTCGGAAGGGAGAAGTTCGAGTATGAGGCATCAGTGGTTATTCCTGTGCTGAACAGGGTTAAGACCATCAAGGACGCTATCCTCAGCGCACTTGCACAGAAGACAAACTTCAAGTTCAACGTTATCGTAGTGGAGAACGGTCCAAGATGCCACTCTTGGGACGGAACAACCGAGGCTATCAAGTCCATCAAGGACAAGAGGCTGGTTCACGTGATTCCTACCAGGAAGGATATCGGAGTGGGTGGTGCCTGGAATATGGCTCTGAACCATCCTAAGTGCGGAAAGTTTGCGGTTCAGCTGGACAGCGACGATGTTTACTCTGACGAGAACACCCTGCAGAAAGTTGTGGACGCATTCTACGCACAGAAGTGCGCTATGGTAATCGGTAGTTATATGCTCACCGACATTAACCTCAAGATGCTGCCTCCGGGAAAGGTTGACCACCGCGAGTGGACTCCGGACAACGGAAGGAACAACGCTCTGCGCATCAACGGACTTGGAGCTCCAAGAGCTTTCTTCACTCCGGTTGCAAGGAAGGTGATGTTCCCTAACGTTAACTACGGAGAGGACTATGCAGTTGGACTGGCAGTAAGCCGCAACTACCAGATTGGAAGAATCTACGACGTGCTGTATTTCTGCCGCCGTCACGACGAGAACTCAGATGCATCGCTGAGCGTGGAGAAGGAGAATACCAACAACACATACAAGGACAGAATCCGCACTTGGGAGCTTGAGGCGCGCATTGCACTCAACGCCAAGAAGAAATAGCATTTGAGATCCTTCGATAACATAGTGCTCAACCAGGCGGCAGTGGACCGTCTTTTCCGGGACCAGCTTCAAAGGTGGCCTCTTGCGAGGGACAACTATGCGGCCCTGGAAAACGTAAAGCTGCGGTCTTTCCCGCTGGATGAAAAAGCGGAAAAGAGCGTGGAGATGAAGGTCCAGTTCAATCCTTCCAGGATGGTATCATCCACGGCGAAGATAGATGCGGAAACCATAAGGGCCCGCCAGTGTTTTTTCTGCAAGGAAGGCCGTCCGGCTGAGCAGATGGGAATCAGGTTCCAGGGGGTTACCACGGACTACATTGTCCAGGTAAACCCCTTTCCTATTTTCAAGCGCCATCTTGTGATCCAGAGCAAATCCCACTCCCGACAGGAGCTGGATTCCACAAGGATGGCGGATATGCTTAACATTGCACGTACAATCAACAAGTTTGTGGTGTTCTACAATGGCCCCAACAGCGGAGCCAGCGTTCCGGAGCACTTCCATTTCCAGGCCGGGGAGAAGGGTGTCATTCCTATCGAGGCCCAGTTTTCCAGGTTCAGGAAAGAGCTGATAGTTAGCTATGGGCCATCGCTGAGGCAAGATGGGCCTGTGTCTTTCAACTACCTGAGGATTTACCACTTGCTGGATTATGCAAGGGGAAGTTTCATCATAGACGCGGCCAGCGTAAAGATGGCGATTTCCGCCATCGGGAAAATCTACTCCATTCTTTCCACCCTGACCGGAAGGGGCAACGGACGTTTTGAGGCGGACGACATAGTTTCTTCCGACATGAAGAAGTTCAGCGAAGGTGGAATGTGGGAGCCTATGATGAATATCGTCTGCTGGTGGCAGGGAGGGTTCTGGAGAATCGCCATCTTCGCCAGGGGAGAACTCCGTCCATCCTGCTACACGGCCGAGGGGGCGGAGCATTTTACAATCTCGCCGGCTTGCGTGGAGATGAGCGGGCTCGTTATAACGCCGGTTGAGGACGACTGGCTGAGGCTGAGGCCAAAGGATGTCAGGAAAATGTTTGACGACGTTGCAATTTCATACGACATAGAAGAAAAACTTATAAGAAAGATGAGAAACCAACCGCAGGTCAGTGTGGGAATAATGCATGCTGACACCATTAAATTCACTCTCAACGGAAATTACCGGCTTGTGGAGAAGAACGGCGTAAGGAACGCCAAGGGACCAATCTATACCGGAGACCTTGTAATGGAACTCGGTCCTGGCAACAGTCTTATGTTTGAGGGCACCACATATTCCGAACTGCTGTTCGAGCCTGAGGGAAAGCAAAATATGGGAACCTTCTGGCTCCGCGATGTAGTTATCGGAGTAAACTTCCACTGGGAGAGGAAGGAGGACCAGATGTTCGAGGGAAGCCTAAAGTTCATCGTTGAAAACGGACAGGTCTGCCCGATCAACATCCTTGGAGTCGAGGATTACCTTACAAGCGTTATCTCTTCCGAGATGAGCGCTACAGCCAACATGCAGCTCCTTAAGGCTCACGCCGTTATTTCCCGCAGCTGGCTTCTGGCCCAGATAGAGCATTCCGACAAGGAGAAGCAGCCGTCCTGCACGATCAAGGAGAATACTGAACATAATTGCGAGGAACTCATAAAGTGGTACGACAGGGATGACCACAACAACTTTGACGTTTGTGCGGATGACCATTGCCAACGTTACCAGGGACTTACGAGAGCATCCACTGAAGCCGTCAAGCAGGCCATTGACGAGACTTGGGGAGAGATCCTTTCCTACGAGGGAGCCATCTGTGACGCCCGCTTCTACAAGTGTTGCGGCGGTATGCTGGAAGAATTCGAGAATGCGTGGGAGGATACTCATCACGATTATCTTGAGGTTGTCCGCGACAGCGAGGACAGCGCCCAGACAGAGAAGGAGAAAGGAAAGTACGGCAAGGATGCCGCCACTATCCTGGACCTCAGGGACGAGGGCAAGGCCGTTGCCTGGATCCATGGCAATCCGGATGCTTTCTGCAACACAACAGACGCCAAGATCCTGGGCCAGGTTCTGAACAATTACGACCAGGAGACCGCAGACTTCTACCGCTGGAAAGTGAAATACACCCAGGAGGAAATATCCAACCTGGTGAATACCAAGAGCGGCTATGATTTCGGCCAGATTCTGGACCTTGTTCCAATCGAAAGGGGAACCAGCGGAAGGCTTATCCGCCTGAAAGTTGTGGGAACAAAGAAGACTATGATTATCGGCAAGGAGCTTGAAATCAGAAGAATCCTGTCTCCGAGCCATCTGTATAGCTCCGCCTTTGTGGCTTACCGTCTGGATGAAAAGGGCAATACTCTCAAGCCTGAATCAACAGAAGTTCCGGCAGGCTTCGAGCTCATCGGAGCAGGCTGGGGACACGGCGTTGGCCTCTGCCAGATAGGAGCTGCCGTTATGGGCGCCAAGGGCTATGCATACGATGCAATCCTCCGCCACTATTATCCTCACGCAGAAATCCTGAAAAAATATTAAAAATCAGATATTATGGACAAGTTGAACAATCCTTCAATCCCTCAGAAAGAGACAAAGAGGAATCCTTGGCTCTGGGTTCCGACACTTTATTTCGCCGAGGGAATTCCTTACTTCATCGTGAACACGATTTCCGTCCTGATGTTCACCAACCTGGGAGTTCCAAACGACCAGAACGCAAGGTTCACCAGCCTTCTGTATCTGCCGTGGCTGCTGAAGTTTGCCTGGGGACCTTTCGTGGATATCGTAAAGACCAAGAGATGGTGGATACTGTTTATGCAGATTCTGATGAGTGTGGCATTCATTCTCCTTGCTGTGACATTGCCAAGGCCGGATGCCGCTACAATCGCCGCAAAATCCACCAGCATAAGCCTGTTCTACACCACATTGATTATCTTCCTGGTAACGGCTTTCGCTTCCGCAACCCACGACATAGCCGCCGACGGTTTCTATATGCTGGCTCTTCCACAGAACCAGCAGAGCGCGTTTGTGGGAATCAGGAGCACTTTCTACAGGATTTCTTCAGTATTCGGACAGGGTGTCCTCGTGTTCATTGCCGGACTTCTGGAGAAGAAGGGAGACATTCCACGCGCCTGGTTCTGGACTATGGTAATCACCGCTGTAATCTTTGGACTTGTAACACTTTACCACACGTTTGCCATTCCTCGTTCCAAGAACGACAAGCCAAATATCCAGTACGATGAGAATGGAAACAAGAAAGGAATCTGGTCTGATTTCGGACAGTCCTTTGCCACTTTCTTCAAGAAGCCTCTGGTATGGCTGGGTATTGCGTTCATGCTTTTGTACAGGCTTCCTGAAGCGTTCCTCATCAAGATGATCATGCCTTTCCTGAAAGACGCCCGTGCAGAAAATCTTGTAGACGGATCTTTCATTGGAGGAGGACTTCAGCTCCCTACCGAGAGCATTGGAGTGGCTTACGGAACGGTTGGTGTGATAGCGCTTCTTGCTGGAGGAATTCTCGGTGGTATCTATGCCTCAAGGGTTGGCCTGAAGAAGGCTCTCTGGCCTATGGCCGCATGTATGATCCTGCCTTGCCTTACCTTCTGCTATCTGGCTATTTTCCAGCCTACTAATATGATTGCAATCATTATCGCGATAGCAATCGAGCAGTTCGGCTACGGATTCGGATTCACGGCTTACATGCTGTTTATGATGTACCTGAGCGAGGGAAGCTTCAAGACATCCCACTATGCAATCTGCACTGCGTTTATGGCAGCCAGCATGATGGTTCCTGGATTCTTTGCAGGAGACCTTCAGATGGCTGTAGGATACAAGACATTCTTCTGGATTGTGGTTGCCTGCGGTGTGGCTACGATGCTGGTGACCTTCCTGGCAAAGAGGAAGGTTGACGCTTCTTACGGAAAGAAATAATCGCTGAGAAAAAAGAGACATGAAAAAGATATTGATTTGGGCACTTGCCGCTTTGATGGCCGCTCCGATGATTGCCCAGGAGCATAAATGCAAGAAAAACCAGAAGGTTAAACCGGGAGTGGAGGTTCTCCGCGATGGCGGTTTCGAGGCCGTCAAGGGCAAGAAGATAGGCCTTCTGACAAATCCTACCGGAGTGGATTCCGAACTGAATTCCACGATTGACATTCTGCACAACGCTCCGGATGTCAAGCTGGTGGCTCTCTATGCTCCGGAGCACGGAGTAAGGGGAGACATCTACGCCGGCGCAGTGGTTAAGGACGCAAAGGATTCCGCTACAGGCATTCCTGTATATTCTGTTTACGGCAAGAACCGCAAGCCTTCTCCGGAGTTCCTGAAGAATGTGGATGCGGTTGTGTTTGACATTCAGGATATAGGCTGCCGCAGCTACACGTTCGTAAGTTCTATGGGACTTATGATGGAAGCCTGCGCCGAGGCCGGCAAGGAATTCATCGTTCTGGACAGGCCTAATCCGCTTGGCGGAGAAAGAGTTGAAGGCAACCTCGTGGAAGACGGATTCTACTCCTTCGTGAGCCAGTTCAAGATACCTTACATCTACGGACTGACTCTGGGCGAACTGGCAAAGATGCTCAATGGAGAGAAGATGCTCAAGAACGGAGTCCAGTGCAAGCTGACGGTTATCCCGATGGAAGGATGGCACAGGAATATGCTCTACGAGGACACAAAGCTCCCTTGGGTTCTGCCTTCTCCTCAGGTTCCGCAGATTGTAAACGCATATTATTATCCGGTGAGCGGAATTATGGGAGAACTTGGATATATCTCTGAAGGCGTGGGCTACACCCTTCCGTTCCAGCTCTTTGTGGCAGAATGGATAGACGGGAAGAAACTTTGCGAGAGAATGAACGCCCTCAACCTTCCGGGCATCCGTTTCCGCACCATCTATGAAACTCCGTATTTTGGCAAGAAGCAGGGCAAGTACTGCAGCGGAGTCCAGGTTTTCATCACCGATTATTCCAAGGCCCGCCTGGTGGAGATCCAGTTCCTCGTGATGCAGGAACTTGCAAAGCTCTATCCTGACAAGAAGACATTCGAAAACTGCGACAAGGGACGGTTCCGCATGTTTGATATCGTGAGTGGATCCGACTATATCCGCAAGACTTTCTCCAAGACTTACACCTGGGAAAGCATAAAGGAATTCTTTGAAAAGGACGAGAAGCCTTTCAAGGAAAAATCCAGCAAATACTACCTCTACGACTAGGTTTTCGGTTTTGGCAAGCATTTTGATAGTATGAAGTCAAGTACTAACCACTTAAACTAAACAGCTATGAAAACCAACACCATCTACACTGCTTTAGTTGCAACCATTGCAACCGTGCTGACTTTCACTGCAACCAATGTTGCCTCAGCACAGTCTTCCAGCAGGAGAAACAACTCCGGTGGCAATACTACTGCAACCCAGCGTTCTTCGGATACCAGGCAGAAAGCGGCTCAGGTTTCACAGCCAAGGTCAGTTAGTCCGCAGGACAGGAAAACTTCCACTCCTCAGAACCGTACTACGGACAACAAGAAGTCTTCTTCTGACCGTAACGCGACCCAGAGCCGTGGAAACCACAACTCCGGCGTGAATACCGGCAGAAACTATAACGACCACATGGGCAATGTCCGCACCCAGAGCGGAATTGACACCAAGGACCGCAAGCCGAACAACGGCAATGTCAATAACCGTCCGGACAACAACCGTCCGAACAACGGCAACGTAACCAACCGCCCGGACAACAACCGTCCAAACAACGGCAATGTCAATAATCGTCCGGACAACAAGCCAAACAACAACCGTCCAGAGACCCGTCCTGAGAAGGATAACAAGCCACACAACGGCAATGTAACCAACCGTCCTGGCACCGAGGGTCCTCGTCCAACCTACTACGCTGGCAGAGGCGGCAACTCCGCAACCAAACTCCCTCCAGCACCTAGATTCGACAGAGCCAACCCTAACCGTCACCTGGGTTACAACCCGTTCCGCGATGGCAGGATTATCCACCGCCCGGCTACAATCCACATCGATTTCGATTTCGGACTGCGCTACCTCACCCGTCCTCGTCACTATTACAAGTACAGGATCAACGGTATGAGCATGTATTTCTGGAGCGGAGTATGGTACTGGCACGCATACGGTTACTACAATGTGCACAGACCTCCGGTAGGAACCAGAATCCCGATCTCTGACATTGCTCCTTACCTGTATGAAGTTGACTACGACTTTTATTCAGGCATGAACACCAGAACCTACTACGTGGATTCATACGCTAACTTCTATGTCCAGGTCAACAGCTACGAGCTTCAGGTCGTAAACGCACCGGACGGTGCAGTCCTCTACGACATGCCAAGCGATTACAAGGAAATCGTATACGACGGATCAGTATACTACGTTGTCGGAAATTCCATCTTCGAGTACGTGTACTCAAACGCCAACAGCTGGTACTTCCGCGCCGTAGGAATCTACAGGTGACAGGAAGAGGGATCGGGGCGATGGTACTCTGTAACCCTCAGATAATAAAGCAATTATAAAATTAACCCCTCTTCCACGAGGGGCTAATTTTATATATCGCTGAGATACAGCTACTTATAAAGCACCATCGCCCCAGTCTCAAGGACAATCTTCATATTCCCGGATCCTGTCCTTTAGCACGAATAAGTGTTCCGGCCAGGCAAACTCCTGCTTGAAGCACGTGCCGTCTTTGTTTACGAAGTAGACATTGTCATACTCTACATCTGAATCTGGGACAAACATCATAAGGATGGTATTGCTCAGATTGAGGCTATCGGGCAAGTTGGTTACATCGTTGATCTGATACCACCCTATAGCCTTGTGCCTTACTGGAGGTTTCTCGCTATAGACCATATAGTTTACCAAATAGCAGAACTCTGTGTAACCTATGCATCCGCCAAATTTCAGAAGAACATATCCTTGGTGTTCTTCTATCTCGGGAGTCCAAACCATACCTCCGCCTTTCATCTTATAGTAATCGCGGATAAATTGCGAGGCTTTTTCCCTGTCAATATCATCTATGCGAATGACTACCGTGTCTTCATTGGTGCGATGCCTTTCGAAAGGAGCTTTAAGAGTCTGTGCATATAAATTCTCTCTCAGAGCCTTTTTCTTGTAAAATTGAATCGCGACAAAAGCCAGTATAACTAAAGCTACTCCAAGGAGTATAGTAAAGTAAACCATTATAATTATTCTCCAGGTTTTCCCCATGTCGTTTTATTGTGCCTCGGCGATGTTGAGTACTACCTGAGTGGCCTTTTCCATGCTCTCCACGGAAACATATTCCAGCTTGCCGTGGAAGTTGAGCCCGCCGGCAAAGATGTTAGGGCAAGGAAGGCCTCTGAAACTCAACATTGCGCCGTCTGTACCGCCGCGGATAGGCTGGATCTTAGGTTTGATGCCGGCTTTCTTCATTGCGTCGATGGCTCTCTGTACAACATAGTACTTAGGCTCCACGATCTTCCTCATGTTGAAGTACTGGTCCTTGACGGTGATCTTTACCACGCCCTTGCCGTATTTGCGGTCCATCTTGTTCTGGATGGTGGTAAAGAGCCTCTTGCGGGCGTTGAACTTTTGGGTGTCGTGGTCTCTGATGATTATGCTCACCGATGCGTTCTCCACTGTTCCGTTGAAGCCGACAACGTGGAAGAATCCCTGGTACTTGCAGGTATGCTCAGGCCTTTCCTTTGGAGGAAGCAGGGCGAGGATCTCGTTGGCAACGATGATGGCGTTTATCATCTTGTCCTTGGCATAGCCCGGATGGATGTTGCAGCCCTGGATCTCTATCTTGGCGGAGGCGGCGTTGAAGTTCTCGAACTCCAACTCTCCTACGGCACCTCCGTCCATAGTGTAGGCGAAGTCCGCCCCGAAGTCCTTGACGGAGAAGTTCTCCACTCCGCGTCCGATTTCCTCGTCCGGTGTGAAGGAGATCTTTATGGTTCCGTGCTTGAACTCAGGATGTTCCATCATATATTCTGCGGCGCACATAATCTCAGCAACACCGGCCTTGTCGTCCGCTCCCAGAAGGGTAGTTCCGTCTGTGGTAATCAGAGTCTGACCCTTGAACTCCTTGAGTTCAGGGAACAGGGCGGTTGAAAGCTTTACTTTCTTTGCCTTGTTGAGGATGATGTCCTTTCCGTTGTAATTAGGAATTATCTGAGGCTTGATGTCCTTTCCTTCGGCATCCGGAGCCGTGTCCACGTGGGCTATGAAGCCGATTACAGGGGCTTTCTTTTCTCCCTTCTTCGGTTTAGGAAGGTTGGAAGGGATGGTTGCCATAAGCACTCCCTTGGCTGTAACCTTTACCTTAATGCCCATAGTTTTCAGTTCCTTGGCCAGCAGGTTCAGAAGGTCGAACTGCCGTGCCGTGGAAGGAGCCGTAGTGCTTTCAGGATCGGATGTGGTCCATACGCCCACATATCTCAGGAATTTGTCTTGTACCTTTTCCATATATAATGTATTTTACTGTTTCTTAGGTGCTTTTGCTCTCAGCGACGAGATAATCAGGAAGGCTGCAACTGCCAGGTAGGCCACAATGGCCACGGCCTGGGCGCTGCCTGTCTCCGCCCATTCCTTTGCAAAGAAATCCTTGCCTGCAAACTTGAGTATCGCGGAGACAACTCCCATAAGCGCTCCGCCTGCAATGAATCCGGAGGCGAGCAGGGTTCCCTTGTTCACCCTTGCCTCGTTAAGAGCCTTGTCCTTGCTTCTTGAGCCTACATACCAGGCGATTGCTCCGCCGGCAAGAAGAGGAAGGTTGAGGTCTATCGGGATGAACATACCCAGGGCGAATGCCAGAGCGGGAACTTTGCAGAAGTTCAGGATCAGGGCGATGACGGCACCGATTCCGTACAGCAGCCAAGGTGCTCCCTGGCCGCTCATAAGTGGCTCGATGACAGCGGCCATGGCGTTTGCCTGAGGAGCTACAAGGGCTTCTTCTCCGGTAAAGCCGTAGGTCTTGTTGAGCACAATCATCACTCCGCCCACAGTGGCTGCGGCAACGAGTGTTCCGATAAACTTCCAGCTCTCCTGAACCTTTGGAGTGTTGCCGATCCAGTATCCGATCTTAAGGTCAGTGATAAAGCTTCCGGCAACGCTAAGTGCCGTGCAGACAACTCCTCCTATAATCAGCGATGCCACCATACCTGGCACTCCGTTAAGTCCGCAGGCAACCAGAACCACGGAGCCAAGAATCAGCGTCATAAGCGTCATTCCGCTCACAGGGTTGCTGCCCACGATTGCGATTGCATTTGCTGCAACGGTCGTGAAAAGGAAGGCTATTATCGCGACAATAAGAAGAGCCACTATCGCGAGTAAAAGCTTGTTTCCGTCAGGAATAACTCCGAAATAGAAGAAAATGAAAGTTGCTGCAAGGGCCAGGATCACTCCCCAGGCGATGATCTTCATGCTGAGGTCTCTCTGGGTGCGCACTTCTTCGGTCTGCGCTCCGCCCTTCTTGGAGAAACTCTTGGTAGCCAGGCCGAAGGCAGACTTGATAACGCCGGAAGACTTGATGATGCCGATGATACCCGCAACTGCAATGCCACCGATACCTATCTGGCGGGCGTAGGTTTTGAATATCATTTCGGGACCCATATTGGCCACCCCGTCGAATGTGGTTCCAAGGAAGGTAACGGTATCAGGTCCGCAGAGCCAGCTCATAAGAGGAATGATTACAAACCATACCAGCATTGAGCCGCAGCAGATTATGAAAGCGTATTTGAGTCCGATAATGAATCCCAGACCCATAACGGCTGCTCCGACATTGTATTTTACCATCAGCTTGGTCTTGTCTGCAACTACGCTTCCCCAATGGGTGGCGGTGGTGTATATGGTCTCGCTCCACCAGCCGAAGGAAGCAACTATGAAATCGTAGATACCTCCGATCAGTCCGCTGATAAGCAGGAGTTTGGCGCCGCCACTGTCTCCCTCTCCGCTCTTTATTACCTGGGTGGTGGCAGTTGCTTCAGGGAACGGATAGTCTCCGTCCTTTTCCTTGACAAAGTACTTGCGGAACGGAATCAGGAACAGGATTCCCAGCACGCCTCCCAGCAGGCTGGAGAGGAATACCTTTATGAAGTCCACCTGGATTTCAGGATATTTTTCCTGGAGAATATACAGTGCCGGCAGTGTGAAGATCGCTCCGGCAACAATACCTCCGGAGCAGGCTCCGATAGACTGGATAATCACGTTTTCTCCCAGCGCGTTTTTCCTTTTCATTGCAGTGGAAAGTCCAACTGCAATAATCGCGATAGGAATTGCCGCCTCAAACACCTGGCCAACTTTAAGGCCGAGGTAAGCGGCTGCTGCCGAGAAGATTATGGTCATCACCAATCCAATGGTGACACTGTAGGCGGTTGCCTCCCTGTAAGTTTTTTCCGGTTTCAGAAGCGGTTTGTATTCCGGCTTCTGCTTTGTGTTGTTTTCAGCCATCTGGTTAGTTTTTGATTTTGCACGAAGTTACGAAAAATGCAGCAATGCTGAGCCCTTTGGCCGGAAATGGTTATATTTGTATTGATGAATAGAAATACACACATATTCGCATTCTTTTTGCTACTGGCTGCGGTTTTTTCGCCGAGTATTGCCAAGGCTCAGTTTGAAGGTGGCGTAAAAGATTCGCTGAGAGTGCTTTGCGTTAAATACGACAACAATACTCCTGGATTGGAAGGGGTGGTTGCAATCAGCGCCATTATGGAGTGCGACAGCATCAAGATGCCGACCTATATGGTAGGGGATTCCATAGTCGTTTTCTTCAGCGACATAAAAGCCGAGAACATTCAGAGCATTCAGCTTCTTGTTGGCCGCGCCCTTCCCAAGAAACTTCAGAAATCGTTTCCGAACGGTCTTATATCCTTAACCCTGAAAGACGGGGAGGATCTGAATTCCAGCCAGATATATCCTGATGGAGATAATCTTTCCCGCAAGGCTTTCGTCACAAAATTCTCGTTTGCCGATATGGACAACGGGCCGGCCTTCGCCGCAAAGGTTTCTGAACTCGCGGAAAACTACGGCACGGACGATATTTCCTTCAGGAACTACAAGTACTTCAACGCCAACCGCGTAACTCCTATCCTGGCAATCGATTCCCTTAACCGCAAGGCCTTTGTCCGGTCATTCAACGAGTTTAAGGAAGAGGCTATAGGAGAGGTGATTGTTTACAATGCTGAAGACGCGCAGAAACTTGTCGGAGACAAAGGGCAGAATGGACTTGTAATCGTTGAGATAAAGCCAACATTCACGCTCAGAGACGCTTTCCGCAGTCCTTTGGAAAAGGTACAGAAGGTCATAGATGAAATGTACGGGGTGAATTTCGAGACAATGATGATGCGAATACCCGTATACGCGGACTGACAACACATATAATATAAATATAGTATGGGTAAGTTATTAAATGAATTCAAGGAATTCGCCGTAAAGGGCAATGCTGTTGATATGGCTGTTGCCGTTGTAATCGGCGGCGCATTCGGCGCAATCGTCAATTCCCTTGTCAATGACCTGATTATGCCGTGTATAGGCGTGCTGATAGGTGGCAAGGATTTCGCTTCCCTGGCCATTACGCTAAAGGAGGCGGTAGTGGAAAACGGAGAAGTTGTAAAGGAAGCCGTTCTGTTCAAGTATGGCCAGTTTATCAACTACATTATCTCCTTCCTGATTATTACCTTCACTATCTTCCTGGTAATCAAGGGTCTCAACAAGCTCAAGAGAAAGAAGGCAGAAGAGCCTGCTCCTGAAGCACCGGCAGAACCGTCCGCTGAAGAGAAACTTTTGACCGAAATCAGAGACCTTCTGAAGGAGAAAAAAGAGTAAAATCGGCCGGATTTCACTTCTGACGAAAAATTTTTCAAAAATTTTTTCAAAGAAAAATCGCCCCTGCAGATACCTGTAGGGGCGATTTGCATAAAAAGCCAAAAATTTTTTGAAAAATATTTGCAAAAATATTTGGAGGAATAGAAAAAGTGTTTACCTTTGCAGCCCGTTTCGGCCAAATTTCTGGAAGAAACAGTTCATTGACATCATGAAGACAAGCAGCAAACCTTTAAAAGGTTTTCCGATTTAAGTACAAGGAAAAAAGAGCGTCAGATTCTTTTGAGAATCGAGCGGGACAGACTTAGAAAAATAAAACATTATACAA
>JAFYZX010000064.1 GCA_017548505.1 Bacteroidales bacterium
CTAAGGGGCGATGGTACCCGGTAATTGTTATCGCGTTACTTGAACGTTACAGGGAAATCAAAGTAGGTGTTTGGATAAGGCTCGTCGCGGAGGGTGAAATGCCACCACTCTGAATACAGCGGCTTAAAGCCGTGACGCATCATTGCCTGCCTTAAAAGCTGGCGGTTGGCTATCTGCTCGGGAGTGAGGTCTCCCTTGTAGTCCGGATGTGAACAAGGATCCAGCATATCGAATGTTCCGCCCATATCCACTTCCTTTCCGGTTCTCATGTCAAACAAAGTGAGGTCCACGGTGCTGCCGCGGCTGTGTCCGGACTTGGTGGCTATGTAGTCCTGCTTGAAAAGATTGGCCTTGTCAAGATTAGGATAGAAGGCTCTCTTCATTGTGGTGTCCTTGTCTTTTGCCCAGCGGCAGAAATGGGCCACTGCCCTTGCCGGACGGTAAGCGTCATAGATCTTCAGGCGGTATCCCTGAGCCTTTACATCATCGCTGACAGCCTTCAGGGCCTTTGCGGCCTCCTTTGTCATTAGGGCTACAGGCTCTTCATAACCGTCTATTCTTGTACCTACAAAGTTGTAGGTTGAATAATATCTGATCTCCAGGATTACATCAGGAACAGCCTCTGAAATAACCACAAAGCCGCTTCTGATCATGTTAGCAGGAACTTTCTTCACGACATCCTTAGTAGCAGGGTTTCCGAAACCGGAATCAGAAGATTCATCCACAACCGCTAAGGTATCAGCGGTGGTTTTTACTTGAGCCTGAGATTTCTTGCCGGCACAGCCTAGAAGGCACATCGCCAGGGCTGCCGATAAAACAACAAAGTATCTTTTCATATCTTTTGACTTGAACATTGCGTAAACAAAATTACAAAAAAGATGTATTTTTGAAGTATAATCCTTAAAGATATGACCAAGAGATTCTTTATTCTGTTTGCTGCACTTCTGTGCGCTATTTCCTGCAATAAAAAAACCACTACGGACCCAACTCTTAGGGTTGGAATGCTTGACGGCCTTGGAAGCGGCCACACCAATATGACGGAGGCCTTTGCCGCCGCCCGGCTGGACAGCCGCATTTCCATCCGCTACATAACCAGCGCCAACATTGCATTCGGAGTGCTGGACAGCCTGGATGTTCTGATCATCCCAGGAGGTGGCGGCAGCATGCACACTTTCAGCCTCGGGCAGACAAACATCAATCTCATAAAGAAATACGCCGAGAACGGAGGAGGTATTCTCTGCATCTGTGCAGGAGCCTACGCCCTGAGCCACACTCCGGACTATGCCTGCTTCGGCATGAACGGAGCCCAGGTCTATGACCTCGACCATTCATCAAGAGGCCAGGGACTTTGCTCCGTAGCCCTTACGGAAGAAGGAAAGAAACTCTTCCCGGAACTGAAAGACACAGACACTCTTCACATTCTCTCTGAAAACGGACCTATGCTTGTACCTGCCGATTCAGCTGTCCTGGCCGAATCTCCGGCAACTGAATACACCCCTATCGCACTTATGCTCAGCGATGTTCACGTTGGAGAAGAGTTCCAGCCGGGCATCAGCCCCGGCAAGCCGTTCTTCCTCGCAAACAACTACGGAAAGGGAAGGATATTCACATCCATCGGGCATCCTGAAGGTTCCGCTTCCTTCTCCTGGATGATTCCGAGAATCCTCTGGTGGTGTGCCGGAAAGGAGGACCAGGCTTTGCCGATAGAGTACAAAACTCCCTACAACGACAGGGAAATCATAATGTCAAACGAGGATCTAGAGAAAGAGGGCTCTCTCTACAGGACATTTGTCTATGGCACCAAGGAAGAGAAACTTGAAGGCATGGCGTGGATGATAGCCCATCCTTCCTGGAGCATGAAAACCTGGGCTACCGGCCTTCTGTATGACAAGGACCCTGAGGTAAGGATCGCAGCCGCTAAATACATTTCTGAATCAGAACTTCTTACTGCCAAGAAAGATCTCGAGGCAGCATGTGCCCTGGAAGAAAACGAAACCGCAAAGGCAGAAATGCAGAAAGCAGTGAAGCATATCCAGTCTCTCTACCGGTAAAACTCAAAATTGAGGATTTCTTGATAGAATTTTGATGTGTTTTTGAGGGTTCCTTGATGAAGAATTGAGGATTCTCAACATTGATAATTTATTGATACACATTTCTTTGCAACCGCACGTCTTGAGATGATATTTGCAATGGAAACATTAGCGGATATCATTTCAAACCATATAAAACTTAATATTATGGAAGCAAAGAAAAACAGCAGAGCCAGCCTGGAAAACAAAAGGACACTGTTCTTTGAGATCGGGCTTATCGCAGCACTTGCGGTTGTACTGACCTCCTTCGAGTGGAACACCGCCACCAAGGAAGTAGCATCTATTTCTGCCGGAAGAATTTCTCTTATCGACGACGAGACCGTCCCAATCACCCAGCAGGAAACTCCCCCTCCTCCGGAGAACATCAAGGAGCCTGTAATCAGCGAGGATCTCCAGATCGTGGAAAACGACGTAAAGGTCAACACTGAATTCATCAGCTTTGAGGACAAGGACGAGCCAATCAAAATCGTTCCTTATATCGAGCAATCCAACAAGACTGAGGAAGAGGAGGTTGAAGAGTTTATTCCGTTTGCCATCGTTGAGGACAAGCCTACCTTCCAGGGTGGAGACGCAAACACCTTCACCAAGTGGGTTTACAGCAACATCGTTTACCCCGAGCTTGCCATCGAGAACGGCATCCAGGGAAGAGTCACAGTACAGTTCACCATAGACAAGGACGGCAGTGTAAAGGATGTTCAGGTATTGAGGGGAGCAGACTCCACTCTCGACAAGGAGGCGGTAAGGGTAATCAGCCAGTCTCCAAAATGGAGTCCCGGACGTCAAAGAAACAAGGCGGTAAAGGTAAAGTACACCTTCCCTATTATCTTCCAGATGAGGTAACTCTCAATTGGCACTGTCTATCCGCTGCAACGGATAGTGCTGAAAATCAGCCAATAGCGCAATATCCCTCGGCTGTTTTCGACCGAGGAATATTGTTTAATAGGCTGACTGTCAGGCATTAACATTGCAGCCTCTTTTTTGTCGAGATTTGAGTACCTTTGAGATATAATTCAACGATATATGAAAAGAACGGTTTTTCTTCTTGTAGTGCTCTTCGTGAGCAGCATAGCATTTTCTCAGGTTAAGATAAAGGATGCGGGCAAGGTTCCGCTTAGTCAGCAGCTGATTGCAGATTTTGCGGACTGGACCCCGGAGGATGTGGAGATCAAGGGCTCCACGCAGGGGCTAGCAATGTATAAGAATTATGCGGTGGTGCTTCACGACAAGGGGATGTGCTGCATCTACGATATGAAGAAAAAGGCTCTGGTTGCGGCATATATGATGGAAGGAAACACTTCGCACTGTAACAACGCTTTCTTCGGAAAGGAGAAATATTCCCGCAAGTCAAAGTTCCCGCTGCTATACGTTTCTGAATGCAGAGGGAAGCACGCCTGTCTTGTCACCGACATTACCCTGGAAGGCAGCAAGATAGTGCAGAAGATCTATTATGAGGGAACGGATTATCCAGGCTCGATCGACTGGTGCGCTGATGTGAAGAACGGTTTCATATACACGTATGGCGGAAGGAACGGAGACTTCAAGCTGCTGAAGAAATTCAGGATGCCGAAACTCTCCGATTCAGACGAGAACGGGGAGGTGCATCTCAAGGACTCGGACGTGCTGGATGTTACGAGAATAGAGAGCGGAATCAATATCTGGCAGGGGAGTTTCGTGATGGGAGACTATGCTTTTCTGCCGGACGGCTATCCTCCTCATGACAGGCTTCTGCACATAGTCAATCTGAAGACAAAGCAGATAGAAAGAACAGCCAATCTCAACGACTTGAATGACGAGCCAGAAGGAATAGACATACACGGAAAATGGGCGTATGTCATTTTCCATACGCCCAAGCAACCGCGACATTCCAAATTGTGGAGATTCTCCCTAAAGTAAAGTTATCTCGACTGGGAGAAGAGCCACTGAAGACGGGTGGATGTGTAGCTCTGCTTGCAGGTCTGATCGTGAGTCCAGCCTGTTACCACATCAAGCTTCGTCTTGCCTCCGAGTTTATCCAGCTCAGCGATGAAAGTTTGAACAGTTTCCACGCTCATTATGTTGTCAGACGTTCCCATTACGGCATAGACGGGAGTCTTGGCCACGTTTGACGAATTGCACTTGGACGGATTGCCGGCACAAGGCATAGCTGCAGCAAAAAGAGTAGGATAAGCGTTTACCAGTGCCCAGGTCCCTGTTCCTCCCATTGAACCGCCCAAAACAAAAATTTTGGAGGAGTTCACATTGGAACCTGCTGCCACATTGTCTACTAGAGTCTTGACTGCAGGTAGTATTGATGCCCCGTCCCAATTGCCGGAAGATGTACATTGCGGAACTATCATCACTGCTTTAACTCCAGCATTCTTAAGGTATTCAGAAATGGATGTTACGCCAGGCTCCGCAATCTGCTTCTCGTTATCGGATCCTTTGGCAGAACCTCCGTGGAGGTAAAGAACGAGTATGTTCTTCCCCTCTTTACCGCTATTTATCAAAGCCTTGCGATAAGGAAGGGCGGTACCCGCAAAAGTACCGCTCTCCTTTGAAAAAGTTATCTTCTGCGGAGTGTCCTCTTCCGGGGTTTCCTTTTCAGGCTCAATGGAGTTGCTGCTTTTGCTGCATGAAACCATTGCCAGGCAGAGGAAAAACGCTGCTATTTGATACCTTTTTCCCATAGACAAATCATCTCTTACTCGGTGGTCTGAGGTTCGTCTGCAGGGCGAGGACCTCTTGGAGCAGGACGCTGTCCCTTGCCCGGGCGAGGGCCGTTACCCGGACGCATGCCCTTGCCATTGCGTGCCCCCTGCTGCTTTGCCCTGAGCTTGTTCTGGATCTGAGCTTCCACATTGAAAAAGCGTGAGAGCTGCTTAGCGTCCAGCACCTTTGCAAACTCATCTATATACTTCATCTTGACGGCCTGGACTCTCTGCTGCCTTTCGGCCTTTTCCTTTTCCATTTTCACAACCTCCTCGGTTGAGAGCTGCTTGTGCTCTGGCTTTGCCTCTGCCTGGTTTGCCTGAGGCTTTTCGCCTTTCTTCATACCGCCTTTCGGAGGCATAGGACGGTTTGGCATTCCCTGGCCAAAAGCCTCTCTCATTGCATCCGTGTATGCCCTGTAAACCTTTACGAACTCCGGTTTCTGCTCGTCTGTAATATCCAGACGGTAAACCATTTCCTTAACCTTGGCCTGGAAGAACTTCTCCTTCATGTCTTCCTTCTTGCCATCCTGGGCTGCCATAGTGAATGACACCAGCAGCATCGCGATAAAAATCAAACTCTTTTTCATAATAACCATATTTTTAATCAAACAAATAATTAATACTCAATCTGATATGCATCCGCTTCTTCCCACTCTTCAATCTCGTAGGAGGAGAGCTGCAACAGTTCTTCGTCAGAAAGGCTTGCCAGATACTTGTCTATAGGGCCTTCCGTATCCTCCCCTCCTCGACCTATGAATACGAACAGGAGTACAGCAGCGGCGGCAACGCTTGCGGCTAACCACAGCGGACCTCTGAGGGATTTTTTGGGGGTCCTCCCCTCTTCCACAGCCTTTTCTGTAACCCTGGAAACCAGAGCGTCAAGATATTCCTCTTTCTCGGAGTAAGGCATCTGTACTGATTTGTTTTCCATCTTTTCCATTATATGTTCTCCTGTAGATATTTCTTTACTTTCTCGTATGCGTAGTGATAGTTGACCTTTAATGTGCCTACACTTTTTCCGGTTGCCTCGGCGATTTCCTCATAGCTCAGGTCATCGTAGTATCTCATGTTGAAAACTATTCTCTGCTGGGCCGGAAGAGCTATCAGAGCCTTCTGCAAAGCCACCACCGCCTTGTCTGCTTCCAGGGAAGACTGGGCTTCCAGTGTGGAAAGGAGTTGCGGACTCAGGGAATCTATGCTGTGGAAGATTCCAGCCTTTTTCCTAAGAATCTGAAGAGCCTCGTTTGTTGCTATCCTGTAGATCCAGGAAGAAATCTTTCCCTCTCCCCTCCAGGCATCTATGCTACGGAACACCTTTATGGCAGTCTCCTGGAGAGCATCCTCAGCATCATCGTGATCCACCACGATCCTCCTTATATGCCAGTACAAAGTCTTGCCGTAAGTCTGCATCAACAAACGGAATCCCTTCTCCTTTCCAGAAGGATTACCCAGCAATGTCCTGATTTCTATTTCCTGGTCTGAAAGTGCCATTTTCCTGTCTTGTTCCGATATTAAGATTCATCTGGAGGCAAAAGGTTAAATCGGAGACAGAATTTTTTGCACGATTATGCTAAATTTGCATCACCGAGAAAGAAATTATGAAAGCAAAGAAGACCAAACTGGTATTGTGCGCAATCCTGGTAATAGCAGTTGCAGCATTGCTTATTACATGCCCGGGAAGAAGAGCCCATAGGGAAGCTCTGATAGATGCAGTCGGAAACTCACTGGCCGAGAAAGCAAACCTGAATCTTCAGGGCGATGCGGCAAAATCCTTCAAGGAGGTTAATTATGAATTCTACAATAATGCCGTAAATCCATGCCTCAAGGTTATGGGATATGGTCTTTTCAGCATAGGTTACATACCGGAAGAGCCAGAAGAACCTCAAAAGAGGATTTTGTGGAAGAGGGTTTCTTTTGGCATTCTCGGACATGTTTATGTCAAGGACAAGGAAAACATTTATCGCAGGTTCCCGCTGCTTGCAGAACCCAAACCTGTAATCTAAGATGGCTTCCGGCAGAAACATACTCCAGGCCCGTGCTTCCCGGCTTCCACGGATAATGGAAGTTCTTTCCGCCGCCAAGAAGATAATGCGCTCGGCCGGCAACCTTAACCAGTGGACCGGAGGCTATCCGTCAGAAGAAGCAATACTTGGCGATATTGAAAAAGGATGCGGATATGTGGTTGAAGACGAGGGAAATGTCGTGGGATACTTTGCCTTTGTCCCCTCTCCTGAACCTACCTACAAAAGCATCTATGAGGGAAAATGGGTGGACGACAGCCTGCCCTACCACGTTATCCACAGGATTGGAAGTTTCCCGGAAGTACACGGAGTTTTCAAGTCCATCATGGACTGGTGTTTCTCACAGGATCCAAACATCAGGATCGACACACATCGTGACAACAGGATAATGCAGCACCTTATCCTCAAGGAAGGATTCACCTACTGCGGCATCATCTATCTTGCAAACGGAGACGAACGGCTCGCCTACCAGAAGATTCTATAGGAATCAGAAGCCGTTGAGATTCATATAGACGGTAGGCATCAGAAGCAAAAGGCCTATCAGCATAAACACCAGCAGAACTTTCCACCACCATTTGAGCCAGATATCGTAAGGTATCCTGGCAACTCCAAGCACTCCCATCAGCACTGCAGATGTAGGGGTAATCATGTTGGTGAATCCGTCGCCGAACTGGTATGCCATTACAGTTGCCTGGCGGCTGAGACCGATTACATCGGAGAACGGAGCCATAATAGGCATAGTGAGAGCAGCCTTGGCAGTTCCTGACGGAATGAAAAGGTTCAAGGCAGTCTGTATGCCGTACATAATTGAAACTGTTCCTCCCTGGCTGGTTCCGTGCATCGTATTGGCCAGAGCATAGAGGATAGTGTCCATAACCCTTCCGGCTGTAAGCACCTCGATGATGCCGCCGGCAAGGCCCACAATCAAAGCGGCGGACAATATGTCCTTTGCACCGCCGATGAACTCGATGGCTATCTTGTTGGCGGAACTGCCCATCGCAACGCCGGAGATTATTCCCATTCCAAGGAAGAGGGCGCAGATTTCCTTTACATACCAGCCATAGCCCAGCACTCCGATTATCAGGAAGATAATCGTGAAGGCAAGAACGCTTAATATGAAGTACAGATAAGACTTCCGGAGCGTAAGTATTCCGAAAATCACATAAAGGGCACTGGCTATCGGGAAGCAGACAAAGGTGACCTCATTGCCACCGAAACTTACTGTTGTCTTCGGGTAGAGAATAGAGGCAATGACAAGCACGGCGGAAGAAAGGATGAAGATAACCCAGGCGCTTGCGGGAGTCTTCTTCTCAAACCCCATCGCAGAGCTTTCAGCTTCTCTTTTTCTCCAGTATTCGTCGATCTTGTATGTAGGGCTGAGTTGAGGATTCTTCTTTACCCTGGCTGCATACCAAAGTGTAAAAGCGATAATCAGAAGAGTCAGGATAACCCATACGACCACCCTGTACTCGAAGCCCGAGAACAAAGGCAGTCCGCTGAGGCCCTGGGCGATTCCTATTGTGAAAGGATTGAAGACGGCTCCGCTCAAGCCTATGTGAGCCGCCACGTAAACCATAAGCAGTCCCGTAATGGAATCATAGCCCATGGATATTGCCATCGGGACAAAGATTATTATGAATGCAATCGTTTCCTCGCTCATGCCGAAGACGGCTCCGAATATGCTGAAGATCAGCATCGTGATTACAATGATAACCCAATGTTTGCGGGCTTTCTTGAGGAACGACTGAATTCCGAAGTCTATGGCGCGGCTGCTGTTCAGGATCTGAAAAGCCCCGCCGATTATAAGCACAAAGGCAATTATGGCAGCCTGCCTTTTGAATCCGTCTACAATGGCTCCCAGAATCTGCCAGCTCTGGGGATTGCTTTCTACCCGGTGATAAGAGCCGTTGACTATGACGTCTCTTTCCGCCCCGTTCACGGTGATGGTCTGATGGTCAAACTCTCCGGACGGGATAATCCAGGTGAGTATTCCGCACAGCAAAAGTACGGAACCAATTATCACAAAAGTATGCGGAATCTTTTTGCCTGCTGCCATAACTGTCTGTAATGTTAAATGTTATACTTGTCTCCCGGATAGAGGACGGTTAGCTTGAAGCTGTGTGCGTTGCTTCCGTCTTCCCCTTTCTTGTAAGGCTCGAAAAGCATTGCGCATCCAGTACCCACAATCTCGATGGTCTTGTCCGGATTAACCACAACCGCACATTCCTCATCGATACCGATTCCCCTGTATCCAGGGTTGTCGAGCAGCACGTTTATCAGCCTGACCTGACGGCGGCGGGCTATAAAATGCTGGTCGATGATAATGTTGTCCAGGAATCCGAAGCCTTCCTTGGTCTCAACCCAGTTGCTCTTTATCTCGTTGAAAGTCGGGGATTCTTCATCAGGTCCGACATTCGCAGCCCTTCCTGTCAGCATTATGCGGCTCTGGATGGCTGCTCCTGCGCTTGTTCCGCCAATCACTCCTCCATCCTTGTAAATCTGCAGCATCTTGTCGAAGAACTTGGTGCCGTTAAGGAAATCCTTCAGGCGGCTCTGGTCTCCTCCAGACAGGAAAATAGCGGTTACGCCGTCCAATTTAGAGAGATTTTCCGGATTATCTATAGAATCCTTAGGGCAGAGGATAAAGTCTGCATTCTCGCAGCCCAAGGCCCTGAATTCAGCGGCCTGTCTTTCTCCTGTATCCTCAACCTGGCTGGCAAACGGAATCACGAGAAGCTTGCACTTCTCAGGTCCTCCGCCTTTTTCTATGATCTTGTTGAGAATCGGAGCGATACGGTCTCCTCCTCCCTCAATAACCAGAGTTCCCTTGGCGGTGATGTTCTCTGGCAGGAATTCGAGCTGCTCTCCCTTGTCGCACTTGCAAGAATAGGTCAAGAGCATTGTAATGGCACCAAGTGCCAGAAATATCTTTTTCATTTTAATCTTCAAGAGTTGTTGTCATCAACCCGTAGGCTATCCGGGCAGTCCTCGTGAAATCCTCGTACAGGATGAACTCGTCATTCCCGTGAGGATTCTGGGCACCCACTCCCAGGTTGATGGTTTTAATTCCTTTCTTGTTCATTGCATTGGCGTCGCTGCCGCCCATAGACTTCATAGGGAGTGGTTCCAGCCCCATTTCCTTTACCACTTTGGCAAAGTGGCGGTAAGGTTCATCCTCCGGATGTATGTGGTACGGGGTGAAATCCCAAGCGCTGCGGTATTCAAGGGTGGCTCCGTGTTTTCTGCACACTTCCTCAAAGTCTTCGACGACCTTACGGAAGCGCCTTTCCCCTTCTTCCCGGTTGCCGCTCCGGATTTCTCCGGATACCTTAACCTCGTCGCATACCACGTTGGTTGCGGTTCCTCCGCTGATCCTTCCTATGTTTCCGGTATCCTTCTCTCCAAGTTTCCCGTACGGGAATTTGGTAATGGCCTCACAGGCAACCTGGATGGCGCTGATTCCCTTTTCAGGGGCAATGCCGGCGTGGGACGAGCGTCCGTGGAAAACGAAGTCAAATTCCAGCAGCCCGCAGGTCTCGCTAACCAGGGCCGGAGGGCTCATATAGGAGTCGAAAATGAAGCCGTAGCGGATTCCCGGATCCGGAGTATAGAAGGTGGAACCGGCCAGGGAAGTCTCCTCGCACACCGTGAAAACCAGGGTGCAAGGCTTGATGTTGCCGTCAGCGACAGCCTTTTCCAAGGCATAGAGGATAGATGAAAGGCCTCCGCGGTCGTCGATTCCGAGCGGAGTGGTTCCGTCGGAAGTTATCCTGTCTTCCAGATAGAGCCTTTTGAGCCCTTCGATCGAACGAGGTGTGTCCATGTGGGATGCGAGGAAATGGTTTCCTCCGCCTTTTATCCTCACGATGGCGTTTCCGCTGTTTCCGCCGGAAAGCGTGGCAGCCCCGTCCATTTCGAAATCAAGTCCCAGCCTTTCGGCAAAAGCCTTTATGTATTCAGCCACAGGCGCTTCGTGTCCGGAAGTGGCGTTTATCGCTGTCAGATCCTCAAAGATCTGGCGTAGTCTTTCATCTATCATCTTTCCTTGTATTCAATGCTTAAACTAAATTCCAAATACCTTCAGGTTCTTGATCCTGATATAATACTGGTCTGTGCAGTTTCCGTGAACGAGGGCTATGTAGACGGTCTTGCCCTTGTAGGCGCTGATGTCAACCGTAACGGTAACCCAGTCATTTACTTCCGTTACCTGCCAGTCCAAAGCAACGTCTGCATCACGGCAGTTTGCCTCGGTTATCGGAGAAGTGGAAATCATCAGCCTGTAACCCTCGTCGTACTTGGCACGTACATCGAAGCTTACACTGGCGGTCTTCATCTTGGTTCCGATCTCGATAGCAGGAGTTACCAGATAGTTCTCAGGAGTAAGAGGGCCGATTCCGCCGCTCTTCCAGGAGTCTGAAGTAGCCTCTCCGCTGTACCACTCCCAGCAATATCCGTCACCGTCCTTGTCTATGATGGTGAAGGTAGAAGGAATCTCGCTGGCGAAGCTTTCCTCGAAGTAGGTTATCATATCAGGCATGGAAACGTAGTTGAGGATACTGCTCGGTTTGTTGGCCTTGGTATCAGGAGAATCCACGAGCACGATGTAGAAATTGTTTCCGCTCTTGACCTTCATGTCTACAGTTATATAGCCGAAATACTCTCCGGCCGGAATGGTAACAGTACCGCTCATGGAAGATGTGTTGAAGGTGCTGCCGCTACCTGGAACGATCTCGTAATCGGTTCCATATTCCGCTGTTGAAGGCAATATCTCATAATCCTCAGCAGGTTTTCCGGCAGGAAGTTCTGCAGAAAGACGGCTCTCGTCTTTCAGATAATAAACCTGGTCGACGATCTTGTAAGCTACCGTAACTGGAGCGTCTGAATGCTTTACGAGCTGTACACAAACCTTGGAAAGGCCAATCTCTCCGTTCTCCTTGGTGTACACACCGTTGGAAGCCGTCTGCCCCTCCTCGTATGCGCTGAACTCGAAGTACTGCGGTCCCTTGTAGGTCCAGTCCTCCTTCTGGCAGGAGAAGAGAGCCAGTATCGCCGCAAGAGCTATCGCTGATTTAAATATTATTGTTTTCATCTCGATCTTGTATTATCTGTTAGTAACCAGGATTCTGTACCAGCATCTTGTTGACATCCAGTTCGGTTGTACCGATGGCTGCCACAACCCTGTAGTCTGAATAAGGCACGGTAGGAAGACCCTCCGGACGGAGAATATCCAGGCCAAGCCTCTTGCGGTCGAAGTACCTGTGGCCTTCGAAAGCGAGTTCGAGCCTTCTCTGGAGAAGGATTTCATCAAGCAATCCGGAATCCGGAACATCAGTGTCGCCGATGCCTCTCTTGCCCCTGAAATCGTTGATGTCCTTTCTGGCCTGAGTCATGTTGTTAAGGTGAGCATAAGCCTCAGCCCTGTTGAGAATCATCTCGGAGATTCTGATCAGAGGAACGTCATCCAGACCGAAGAGGTCCGCTTTCTTCCAGGAGTTGAACTTGATTGTCCACCACAGTTTCAGTCCTGAGAATTTAACTTTTCTCAAGGCGCCGAAGCGGATGTCTTTTTCCTGGTCCAGCAGAGCCACGAAATCGTCTGTTACAGAAAGGACAGCGTCTCCTGTTCCCTTGCCGTTTCCATAGCCTTCATCATCCCTGTAACCATCGTCCTTTGTTCCGTAAGCGGAGTGCAAGGAGGATGAAAGCAGGTTCTCGGCTTCAGTGTAATGAAGTTGCCATATACTTTCGCTTCCGGAGGAGAACACGCTTGTGTACTGGGTTCCGGAATAGATCTTTACAGATGCATTGTCAAGAACGTAACTTGCGGCTGCGGCAGATTCTGTCCACTTGCCCATATAGAGATATACTCTGGAAAGCAGAGCTTTTGCTGCAATAGCTGAACCCCTGTTAGGGAAATTGCCCTTGTCGTTTCCGTTCATGTATTCGAAAGCGTCGTTGAGGTCCTTCACTATCTGGGCCCAAACCACGTCAACCTTGTCTCTCGGCACGGAAGCCTGTTCAGTGATGTTTCCACCATTGTTGAAGAAAGGCTCCAGAACCAGAGGAACGCAGAGATCGAAACCGTCTACCAGGTGACCCGGCATACGGCCGTAGATGCTGGCCAGATAGAAATAGTCATAAGCCCTGAGGAAGAGAGCCTCTCCCTTGAGCGCCTTTACAGAAGCGGTCTCTTCAAGTTTGCCCAGGTAATACAGAGCCTCGTTCAGGGATACTATCTGACGGTAGGCATCTCCCCAGATATCTATGTTGTAGTACGGAGTGAACTGATACTGACGTGTGTATCTGGTTGCACCCGGGTTGAGTTTCACGTTATCGCCGAGAACATCAGGAAGAGTGAGAAAATCTCTGCCCGCGTAAGTCGGTTCCTGCATGCGGTCATATACGCCTATGATAAGGCTCCTTGCTCCATCCTCATTTTCCATTTCGTCCTGAGGAAGAGCGTGCTTTGTCTCTACATCAAGGAGAGAATCACATGCGCAAAAGCCAAAGGCCAGAAGCAGTATAATTGATATGTTCTTTAATGTTTTCATTTCTCTCTCGTTTTTAGAAGTTCAACTTCAGACCGAAACTAATGCTCTTGGATTGAGGGTAAAGACCTCTGTCGTTACCGATCGACTCAGGGTCATAGCCCTGGTATGGTGTTGATGTCCAGATATTGTATGCATTTACGAACAGCTGCAGTCCCTCGAGACCGATCTTGCGGATCGTAGCCTTAGGGAAGTCATAGCTGAGGTTGATATTCTTCAGCTTGATGAAGTCTGTTTTCTCGTAAATCAGGCTCATACCCGGATCTGTGTTGGAGTCGTATGCCCTAGGGCTTCCAGGATAGCTTCCGTTGTAGAATGGAAGCGGAACCCAGGTAACGTCACCCGGATTTCTCCAGTAGTTATAGTACATTTCCTGGAAGAGGTTGTTGTCTGCGGCCTGACCGATAAGCACGGTCTTGTCGCTCCAGTACTTGACGGCTCCTGCCTGGAACTGGAAGAAGAAGGACAGGGTGAAGTTTTTCCAGGTAATGGTATTGAGCATACCGCCATACCATTTAGGATCTCTTCCCCTTACCCAGTATCTGTCTGCCAGGTTTGGATTATAGGTTATGTAACCATCCTTGTCATAATACATCGGACGGCCATCAGAAGCATTGACACCAGCCCACTTGTATATATATTCAGCCGTGATAGGCTTTCCTACCTTCAGGTCTCCGATCTGGTCAAGACCATCCTGAAGCTTGGTGATGGCGTTCCTGGTATAGGAGATGTTGAAATTAGTCTCCCACCTGAAGTTTTCCATGTCGATATTGACGGTATTAAACTGGAAGTCGAATCCCTCGTTCTTGACGCCACCCATATTGGATGAAATGGAGCCGAATCCGGTAGTTACTGGAATACTTCTGGAATAAAGCAGATTCTTGGTATCATCGCGATATACATCAAAGTCGAAAGTTATTCTGCCTTTGAAGAAGCCGGCGGTAACACCCACATTCTTTGAGTGCTTCTTTTCCCAGGAGAGTTTAGGGTTTCCGATGGAAGAAGCAACCAGTCCGGTCATTCCGTCGTATGCATATCCGCCGGAATACAGTCTTACTGCTCCATAGTTGGATATGCTTGAGTTTCCGGTTACTCCGTAGCTTGCCCTGAGCTTGAGGTCGCTGAGCCAGTCAACATTCTTCAGGAAATCCTCTTCCTTGGCTCTCCATGCAAATGAGAATGAAGGGAACCAGCCCCAGCGGTTGTCCTTTCCGAATCTTGAGGATCCGTCATAACGGAGAGTTCCGGTAAAGATGTATTTATCTCTGAGTGTGTAGCTTAATCTTGTGAAGAAACCGGCCATCTTGCTCTCTGAGAAACTCTCGCCTGTCTCCTGTGGAGTTGGAGCGCTGTCGAGCAAATGGAGGCCTGGGGTTGCGGCTCCGATAGCGGAAGCGGTAATGCTGTGGAAGCGGGAATCCCTGTAGGAGAAACCGGCAACAGCGGTGAAGCGGTCTTTTCCGAAATCCGTGTTGTAGGTCAGAACCTGGTCTGTCTGGAAGATGCTCTCGTCCGTGTCGTGAGCAGTTACCACTCCGTTCTGGCGGTTGCCGAGTCTTGTGCGAGGGTCGCTGTACTGGTGCTCGTTTATCCAGGTGTAGTTGACATTGTAGCTGCTCTTGAATTCAAGGCCTTCCATGAATTTGAAGGTAAGGTCGTTAGAAGAAATCAGGTTGTTGACCTTTGCGTTATACTCGTTGAGTTCCAGCATCTGAGGAATGTTGTAAAGAGGATATCCGTAAGGAAGATCCATCACCCAGTTGCCGTCCTCGTCTCTTGGAGAAACGCCAGGGTTGAGGAACATTGCCGCTCTGGAAGGATTGGCTGCAGCCACCGTTGAAGCCTGATCGTAGTTGTTGCGGCTGAATGTGTTCTTGGTGCTGAAGTTCAGCCACTTGGTCAAATCGTGAGCAAGGTTCACCCTGCCAGTGGCTCTTGTGTAGCCGGTATGCCTTATTACACCGTCTGTCTTGTTGTAGTTGCCGGAGATATAGAAACGTGTCTTCTCGTTTCCGCCGGAAACGCCCAACTCGTAGTTGTGGGAGATTGCAGTGCGGAAAATCTCCTTGTACCAGTCTGTTGTCTGGGCTTCGGAATATCCGTCGTCTCCCCATCCGAAACTCTTGAAGAGTTCCTTGTGCTGGTCATAATAGTTGGTGCCGTAAACCTTGTCGTAGTTCTTGTACTCCTCCAAAGCGAACTCAGCCCACTGAGGTCCGGTCATCAGCTTAATCTTGCGGGCCAGTTTCTGGGCTCCGACAGAAGCGCTGAAAGAAACGCGGGTCTTGCCTGCTGCACCCCTCTTTGTAGTGATGATAACTACACCGTTGGCTGCCTGGGCTCCATAGATGGATGCTGAAGCACCGTCTTTCAGGACTGTGATGGACTCGATGTCGTTAGGGTTGATACCGCCCATAACGTTGGCGCTCTCGACTACGCTGGTAGACTGTCCGCCGTTTGTCATCTGCACTCCGTCTATGATATACAGAGGCTGGGTGCCGGCATTGATGGATCCCCTACCGCGGATGTTGATGGAAACCGTACCGCCAGGAATACCTGAAGATGAAATGATCTGGACACCGGAAACCCTTCCCTGGAGAGCTTTCTCGAAGGTTGGATTGTTGGTCTCGGAGATCTGGTCAGAAGTAACATTCTGTACGGAACCGGCGATGTCTTTCTTTCTGACAGTACCGTATCCTACCACGACGATCTGGTCGAGCTTGTTGTACTCTTCCCTCATCGTGACATCGATTACGGAACGCCCGCCTACATTGATTTCCTGCTCCTGCATTCCTACAAAACTGAATACCAGAGTCTTGTCAGTAGAAAAATCTGAAATTTTAACCCGGTAGTTTCCGTCTGCGTCTGCAGTAGCTCCGGCGGTCGGTTCTTCCTTGACCTTAACGTAAGTTCCAGGAAGCGGATCCCCGTTTATATCGGTTACCTTTCCTGTGATGTAGCCCTGCCTTGACTGCTGGCTCTGGGCCTGATTTGATTGAGTCTTGTCAGAAGGACTGTCCTGCTTGGCTGCCTTCCTGATGTAGACATTCTTCTTGCTTATTTGGTATGTCAGGCCTGTGCCCTCAAGACATCCGGAGATAATCCGGTCGATTGGGCTTTGCTTGAACTCCTTTGTAATTCTTGGAGTTCCAGCCAGATCTGCATCCTCATAAACAAAGTAGTACCCACATTGCGTGGAGATTTTGACCAGCGCTTCCTTGAGAGAGAGGTTGTTGATACTCACATCATACACCCCTTTCTTTGACTGGGAAAAACCTGCTGTTGTAACCAGCAGGCCCAAACCCGCCACCAGAAGCATCAAAAAGGATCTTGAATCTCTTTTCTTCATAGGTAAACAGATTTATTTTATAATAATGGTGTCAGATTCAAACGATATGTGCCCCGGAAGGAACTCCTGGAACACTTCAATTATCACGTCCGAGCTGTCGCTCATCTTTAGCCTTCCGCTCAGCACCTTGTTCTTGATATCCTCGTCGGCGATAATCAGATTGTAGCCGTAATAGCGGCATATTTCCTTCATTATATTCTCAAATCTCTCTGACTCGAAGGAATAGACTCCCCCTATCCAGGAAGAATAGATAGAGGTGTTCGCCTTCATGATGGAATTGCTGCGGCGAACCTTGTCGAATATGGCAAGTTCCCCAGTGTGCATATTATCCCTGCATTCATTTCCTGTACTGTCTGCATAACGGATTGAAATCTCTCCGTCCATAAGCGCCGCATAGGCCCTGGACTCATCGCGATATGCCTTAATATCGAACTTTGTTCCGGTTGCAACAACCTCAAAATCACCTGCATCCACAATGAAAGGGCTGCTCTGCGATGCCGCTACCTCAAAATAACCCTCACCATTGAAAGACACGGTCCTTTCCTTTCCCCTGAAGCGTTCCGGATATGTTATGCTGGATGAAGATTTCATCCACACCCTGCTGCCGTCCGGAAGAAGAAGGTGCGTTATTCCTTTCTGCGGTGCCGTTACCGTCTTCATCTGAGGTCTCAGAAAACCCGGCAGTATCAGAGCCAGCAGCACAACTGCCGCCGCTGCCAGAATACCCCAGCGCCACCAGATGTGGCCGGAAGATTTCTTCCCCTTGGCCGCGGCATAGGTTGCCTTCGTGAAATCGCTGTAACGTTTTTCCAGATATGCCGGATCGGACATTCTCTGATAAAGATCCTCGTTGAGAGTTGAGAGGTTTCTCCACTTCTCAAGCTCCATTGACTCATCCTCCGTAAGATCCCTCATAAGATGCTTTGCCAGAAGATGTTTGATCCTGTCTTCGTTGAAACTATCCATACAGATTGCCTGCAGAGCCTGTATGCTCTGCTACTATAAAGACAATCCAGACGGAAAAAAGGATGGAATCAGAGCCCGAAAAAAACAGCCGCTAAGGCAAAAAGATCCTTGAGAGACTCCCTAAGCAGTTCCTTTGAGCGTGCTTTCTGGCTTTTTACGGTATTGACGGAGATGCCCAGCCTGTCTGCAATCTCGATATTGCTCAAACCATCCAGATAGCTCATCTTGAACACCTGGCGGCAGCCCTCCGGAAGATCTTCTATCCTTGAGAAAACCTCCCACAGTATCTCAGTCTCTATACGGGAGTTGACATAGCCGCCTTCATCGGAAGTCTCGGCTTCTTTCAGCCATGCGGAAACATATCTGCTGTGCACTTCCTTTCTCGACAAATGGTTCAGACAGGAGTTCCTTACCGCACTCAGAAGATAGGAATTCACGGACTTGGCGTCTTCAAGTTCCACATTCCTGGAAAGCACTTTCTCAAACACGGAATGCACTATATCCTCAGCCTCCTGAAGAGACTCCACGAACCTCAGTGCATAGAAGCACAGGAAAGACCTGCTCTTTCCGTAGATTTCGGAAATAATCGCTGAGATATAGTCGGGGCCTGATTCCATTATAACAAAGATAAGCAAATAATGCTAATACTTTATTCTGAAGTAATCCAGAAGTTTCTTGTAATTATCCTGTGCCGCGAGGCAGGTATCGGTAAGAAAACCATTGACTCTTCCCCATTCCCGGAGTCCGCGGTAATAGTAGAATTTCAGATCATCTGTAATGATGAACGGAACTATTCCGCAAGCCAGACACTCTTTGAACATAACAAGCCTCCCCACACGCCCATTCCCGTCCTGAAACGGATGGATGGCTTCAAACTTCTGGTGGAAATCAATAATATCCTCAAGGTTCTTCTCCTTTTTTGATTTGTATGCAAAGAGTAATGCTTTCATCTGGGAATGAACCTGTTCCGGAGGGCAGGTTTCATTTCCTCCAACTTCGTTTGGCAACTTCTTGTAATCACCAACGACAAACCATTTTTTCTGACTGTCCGAAGTTCCGGTTTTCAGGATCCTGTGCAGTTCCTTGATGAAACTCTCAGACAGTTGTTCCTCAGCTCTGTTAATAATAAGGTCTATGCAACGGAAATGATTTGCCGTTTCAACGATATCGTCAACATTGACACTTTCATCTGTAATGCCAATGGTATTCGTTTCATAGATAAAGCGTGTCTGCTCGTGAGTCAAACGGCTGCCTTCTATATGATTGGAGTTATAAGTAAGATCTATCTGGGTATGGTGATAAATGCCTCCACTGACCTTCCCTTCCTTTTCTTCCCTTAGCCTCTTCAACAGAGGAGATATCCGGCTCTTTCCCCTTCTGGGAATAACGGCATCTGCCGGGAGAATCCAAGTCTTACCGGAAAGGACGGCTCCCTCAATCTTCCCGACAGCACACCAGTTTCTTACGGTGCGCTCAGAAATACTATGGGACTCGGCGAATTGGCTGACTGTTACTAAATCCATATTTTATCGGCAAGTTTTGCTTATACAAACACAAATATAGCATTTTCTTGCCGATATCGGCAAGAAATACTATCGTTTATTGTAGCCGATAAGCTCCACGTCTTTATCGGCCATCGCCAAACTGATTTTCGGGTTGTTTGTAAGGTCAACGCTGGTAAGTTTGTTTCTATCGCACATCAGCCATTCCAGTTTAGGATTCTTGCTAACATCCAGAGAAGTAAGCTGGTTGCCTTCGCAATTCAGGGTGAAGAGTTCCGGAAGGTTGGTCAAATCCAAAGCTGTAAGCAGATTGTTGACGCAATACAACTGCTCCAGTTTAGGGTTATTGCTTAGATCCAGGGTGGCGACCTGATTTGTAGATAATGCAAGAGAAGAAAGATCCGGGCACTTGGTTACATCCAGGCTCGGGATTTGGTTATCGTTGCATCCTAAATTGAACAGCTTGGTGTTCTTGGTTACATCCAGGCCGGTCAACTCGCAAGATGAGCATGTCAGTTCCCTTAATTCTGTATTCCTTCTAACGTCCAGATTGCCGATTGGATTGCTGGAGCAATACAACTGCCTGAGTTTGGTGTTATTGCGTATATCAAGGCTGTTAACCTGGTGATATTCGAAAACAAGTATTTCCAGATTCGGAAAGTATTCAATACCCTTTAAAGAATGCAGAGGCTCGTCATATTCCCATCTTGATTCGGATTCTTCGCTTGCAAAAGGAGGCTCGAACACAAGTTCAGTTACCGCTGCCGCTTCAGCCATGGAAATCTTGCCGTCTTTGTCGGTGTCAAAATTCTTCTTGCATAATGCTATGAATGAAGGGTCATCCATTACGGAGCAAACATCATCAACTTCCGCAAGAACAATCGGTTCCTCAACGGGTTCTGTAACTTCAGGAGTCTCAGGATTTTCTGTATTCCCCGCATTCTCTCCGTTATTTTTGCAGGACAGTACAGTAAGGCACATCGCTGAGATAAACAGGGATGCAAAAACAAGTTTTTTCATATTAAATAATGATTAAGATTTTTCTTTGTGGCAATCACAATTATAGCAAAAAAACGGCAGAAATGCAATAATTGCCTTGCTTTGAGTATATTTGTACAAAAGGATTTGAGATGAAAAAGCTTCTTGTTTTAACGGCATTATTATTTGTATTCTGTGCCTCTTATGCTCAGACAGGAACCTGGAGCGGTAAGCTGGATGTGTTCGGAACCAAGATCACATTGGTCTTCCATTTGGATGACGAGGCCTGCACTATTGATTCTCCCGATCAGGGGGTAAAGGGCATACCGGCCCAACTTGAAAGGACTCCGATAGGAGTAAAGGTTACAATTCCATCCATAAATGCCGTTTACGAAGGGCTTTACGCAATCAAGACCATAACCGGAACCTTTACCCAGAATGGGCAGCAGTTCCCTCTGGCCCTTGTTCCTGGAGAGCCTAAGAGAAACCGTCCCCAGACTCCTGTGGGACCATTCCCATACACAACGGAGGAAGTGAGTTTTACCAACGGAGATGCTGTCCTGAGCGGAACGCTTGTCCTTCCGGAAGAATATTCCCGCAAAACGCCTGTTCTTATTATGGTAACCGGCAGTGGTCTCCAGAACAGGGACGAGGAGTTGTTCGAGCACAAGCCTTTTGCCGTAATCGCCGATGCTCTTGCAAGACAGGGCATTGCTACTCTTCGATATGACGACAGGGGATTCGGGAAGTCTACCGGAGATGTGATAAACTGCACTACAGAAGACTTAAAGGATGATGCTCTTTCTGGTATAGCTCTTCTCCGCGACCGCTTTGAAAAGGTGGGTATTATCGGGCACAGCGAAGGAGGAACCATTGCCTTTATGCTGGCTGCGGAAGGCAAGGTGGATTTTGTGGTAAGCCTGGCCGGATGCGTGGAAAACGGAGGAGAAGTTCTTCTGAAGCAAAACAGGAGCGCCCTTGCCCAGGCAGGCCTGCCGGAAGAAATAGTTGACAACTATGTGTCTGTCCTCAAGAATGTATTCGACGAAATAAAGGCCGGAATGACTCCCGTAGTTGCAGGAGGTGGCCTTCCGGAACCTCTGGAGAAAAACCTTCAGGATGCCCTTCCTGCTCTCAGAACGCCGTATATGAAATATTTCATCGCTATGGATGTAGCCCCTCTGTTGAAGAACATTACCTGCCCTGTGATGGCCCTCAACGGCACGCTTGACAGCCAGGTGGAATGCGGTGCAAACCTTGGAATCATCAGAAAGGAGATCACATCGCCGAAGAAAGTTGTGGCGGTAGAAGGTGTAAACCATCTGTTCCAGCACTGCACAACCGGAGATGTATCTGAATACAAGGAAATCGAAGAGACTTTTGCTCCGGAAGCTCTCCGGATTATCATAGAGTGGCTTCAGGGACTGGAATAAGGCGGTGAGTGAGGGATTCGAACCCCCGTTGCATTAACTGCAAACCTGTTTTCGAGGCAGGCTCCTTAAACCACTCGGACAACTCACCTGGAAATAATTCTCTCCTGGATTCCGTCGGGCTTACGCCCTCCGGCTTCCCTGCCCGCCTGCGGCGGGGCAGTGCAACCCTTCATAAATAATGGCGCTCAAGCAAGCTTGGCGCCATTACTTATTCAGTCTTGCGGAGAGACAGGGATTCGAACCCCGGGAGGCTTTCACCTCAACAGTTTTCAAGACTGCCGCAATCGACCACTCTGCCATCTCTCCTGATTGGGCTGCAAAAATAACGGATTTTTGTCAATTGCCAAAAAAAGTTACTGTCTAAGCCTCTTTATTCTTGTCTGACCTGGCAAAATATTTTCTCTGGAAGAGGATCATATAGATCACTCCACAGGTTATGCAACTGTCCGCAAAGTTGAAAATCGGACGGAAGAACTCAAAGTCGTTTCCACCTACCCATGGCATCCATTCAGGCCAGGTCCAATGAGCCATCGGGAAATAGAACATATCCACAACCTTGCCCTGGAGGAAAGGAGCGTAGCCCTGTCCGAAAGGAACCATAGTGGCAACGGTTCCGTAGTTGGACTCGCTGAATATCAGGCCGTAGAAAGCACTGTCTATCATATTTCCTATTGCTCCTACAAGAACCATTGTCATGCCGATGACAACTCCCCACGGAGCCTTGCCCCTATTGATCAGGCGGTTAATGTACCAGATCAGGACGCCGATAAGGATAACCCTTAGGCTGGAAAGGAGAATTTTGCCCAACACACCGCCAAGCTGCATGCCAAAGGCCATGCCGTTGTTCTCTATGAACAGCAGCTGGGCCCACTTGCTGTGGCCGAACAGCTCAAAACCCTGACCGTACGCGAAATTCAGCTTGACATAGAACTTTATTGCCTGGTCTATGGCAAGCAGAATAATCGTGATAAGGACAATGGTCCACTTCCTGCTGCGGGTACTCATAAGATTACCTGCTCTCCTTGTCCTCTACGTTAAGGGTTGCGTGAGGAACCAGAAGAAGCCTTGCCTTTGGAATGAGTTTTCCTGTCTTGCGGCTGATGCCGTAGGTCTTGTTCTCGATTCTTACCAGAGCTGCCTCAAGGTTCTGGATGAACTTGTACTGGCGGTTTGCCAGCTGGCTGCTCTCCTCCTTAGAAAGGGAGAATGCACCCTCCTCGATTACCTGGAACGAAGGGGAAGTGTCTTCCACGTCGTTGCTGGTGCGGTGGGTAATTGCAGAACGCAGCATCTCGTAATCATCCTTTGCCTTGGCAAGTTTCTCGAGAATTATCTTCTTGAACTCCTGAAGGTCAGCGTCGCTGTAGCGTACCTTCGGAACCTCAGGAACATTTACAGGGGCCGGGGCTTTTGGAGCTACCTTCTGGGCAGGAGCTTTTGGAGCCTCTTTCTTTACCGGAGCCTTGGCAGGGGCCTTCTTTACCGGAGCTTTGGCAACGGCCTTCTTGGCTGGAGCCTTTGCAACGGTCTTCTTTACCGGAGCCTTTGAAACAGCTTTCTTTGCTGGAGCTTTTGCAACGACCTTCTTGGCAGGAGCTTTCTTTGCAGGGGCCTTTGCAACAGCTTTCTTTACTGGAGCCTTTGCAACAACCTTCTTGGCTGGGGCCTTTGCTGCAACCTTCTTTGGAGCAGCAGCCTTTACGGGCTTCTTGGCAACAGCTTTTGCCGCAGAAACCTTAGGCTCTGCTTTTTTCACAACGGCTTTCTTTGCTGCCGGCTTCGGGGCAGTCTTCTTTGGAGCCACTTTGGCTGCCTTCTTCACTTTTGTTGCCATAATCGGATGTTTTTATCTGTTATAATTTGTTTATCTCTCAACTTTAATTTTCAATGTCTTGCCGTCTTCCCACTCTACCTCGGAGGCACCTTCAAGTTCAGGAGCGGAAGTATCTGCCAGAGAGAGGCTGTTTGCCAGAGTCTGCGCGCATACGTATGCGGAGAAGCCTCCATCTATTGCCTCGGCGATGTCCGGCTGGGACTCGACAACAACGGATATCCTGTCCGTAACCTCGAATCCGGAATCCTTCCTGAGGTTCTGGATGCGGTTGACAAGTTCTCTTGCTGTTCCTTCTCTTCTCAGTTCATCCGAAATCTGGATGTCCAGAGCCAGAGTCAGGGAGCCTTCTGAAGCAACCAGCCATCCCGGCATATCCTCTGAAGAAATCTCGTAGTCACCCTTTTCCAGCACCACGTCTCCACTTGGAAGATGCATGGTGTATTCCCCGCTGCGCTCGATTTCCGAGATATCTTTCTGTGTAAAGTTAGCAAATGCTGATGAAATCTCCTTCATCTGGCGGCCATATTTTTTGCCCAATGTTTTGAACATAGGCTTTATCTTCTTTGTAATCAGGCCTTCAGTATCGGTGATATATTCAATCTCCTTTACGTTTACCTCGCTGAGAATGATGTTCTGGATCTTTTCCAGCTGTTCCTTGACCTTGGAATCGATAACTGGAATCATAAGTCTGGACAGTGGCTGGCGCACCTTGATGTTGACCTTGCGCCTGAGAGCCAAAACCATGGAAGTGCTCTTCTGGGCAAGTGCCATACGGTCTTCCAGATCCTTGTCTATCAGGCCAGTGTCCTCCTGAGGCATAAGAGTCAGATGGACAGAGGATTCAGTGTGACGGCCGGAAACTGCGTTCAGGTCAAGGAACAGGCGGTCCGTGTAGAAAGGAGCAATAGGAGCGGACAGGATGGCCACAGTCTCAAGACAGCTGTAAAGAGTCTGGTATGCAGCCAGCTTGTCGGCATTCATCACTCCACCCCAGAATCTCTTGCGGTTAAGGCGCACATACCAGTTGCTGAGGTGGTCGCAGACAAACTCCTGGATCTTTCTGCCGGCGGTGGTCACATCGTAATCATCGTAGCAGGCCTTGACGTCCCTTATCAGGGAATTGAGGTAGGACATTATCCAGCGGTCAATCTCAGGACGCTGGGCAACAGGAACTTCCTCTTCCTTTCCGGTAAAACCGTCCACATTGCTGTAGAGAGCAAAGAAGGAATATGTGTTGTAGAGAGTTCCAAAGAACTTTCTTCTTACTTCGTCTACACCGGCCTCGTCGAACTTGAGGTTATCCCAAGGCTGGGCGTTGGTAAGCATATACCATCTGAGAGCATCGGCTCCCTGCTTTTCCAGCTGCTCGAAAGGATCCACGGCGTTGCCGAGTCTCTTGCTCATCTTCTCACCCTTCTTGTCCAGCACCAGACCGTTGGAAACCACGGTCTTGAAGGCAGGAGTGCGGGAAACCATCGTATGGATAGCATGCAGGGTGTAGAACCAGCCTCTTGTCTGGTCAACTCCCTCAGCGATAAAGTCTGCAGTCTGGCCGAACTCCGGAGTGCCCAAAGCCTTCAAGGTCTCCTGTGCGTAAGGCATCGCGCCGGAATCAAACCACACATCGATAAGGTCGCTCTCGCGATGCATTGGCTTTCCGCTGTCGGAGACAAGCACAATCTCGTCTATGTAAGGCTTGTGGACATCTATCTTGGCATAGTTTTCATCGCTGAAGTCACCAGGAACGAATCCCTTGTCCTTTAGAGGATTGCTCTTCATAATACCGGCAGCGACACTTTTTTCAATCTCATTGTAAAGCTCAGCGACACTTCCGATGCACTTTTCTTCTTTCTTGTCTTCGGTTCTCCAGATAGGAAGCGGAGTTCCCCAATATCTGCTTCTGGAAAGGTTCCAGTCCTGGAGATTCTCCAGCCATTTGCCGAAGCGGCCGGTTCCGGTACTCTCAGGCTTCCAGTTGATCTGCCTGTTGAGCTCGATCATCTCGTCCCTTACGGCAGTGGCCTTGATGAACCAGCTGTCCAGAGGATAGTAGAGGACAGGCTTGTCCGTTCTCCAGCAATGAGGATAGGAGTGGACGTGCTTCTCGATCCTGAAAGCCTTGCCTTCCATCTTCATCTGAACGCAGATATCAACGTCAAGAGTCTCGGCATCAGGAGCGAGCGATGCGTCATACGCGTTTTTGACATACCTTCCGGCATACTTCAGGTACTCGTCCTTCACACGTGTCTTGACGAACTCTTCGTCCAGGTCTTCGACCTTGAAGAACTTTCCGGTACGGTCCACCATAGGACGCCATACTCCTTCCTTGTCCTTGAGGGTGAACGGAGCAATGTTGTTCTGCTTTCCTACGCGGTCGTCATCAGCACCGAAAGTAGGAGCGATGTGGACGATTCCGGTACCTTCCTCAGTGGAAACGAAATCTCCGCAGATAACTCTCATCGTGTTCTCTTCCGGAAGGATCCAAGGCAGAAGCTGGCAGTATCTTACGCCTTCCATCTCCTTGCCCTTGAAAGTATCAAGCACCCTGTAAGGCACGAGCTTGTCGCCCAGTTTGTAATCTTCCAGAGGAATGTTTGCGGCCTTAGGGTTGAAATTGGCCGGGATAAGATCCTTTGCCACAATGTAAACCGCCGGCTTCCCGCTGTACGGGTTGAAGGATTCTACTCTTGCATATTCTATGTTCGGGCCAACGCAAAGCGCCACGTTTGAAGGAAGTGTCCAAGGAGTTGTAGTCCATGCTATGAAGAAAAGCTGGCCTTCTTCCAGTCCCTTGAACAGGAACTCGCTCTTCTCGTCCTTCTTAACCTGGAACTGGACGGTTGCGGTAGTGTCTTTTACATCGCGGTAGCAGCCAGGCTGGTTGAGTTCGTGGGAGCTAAGGCCAGTTCCTGCAGCCGGAGAATAAGGCTGGATTGTATAGCCCTTGTAGAGCAATCCCTTGCTGTAAAGGTCCTTGAGAAGATACCAAAGAGTCTCGATATAGCGGTTGTCGTATGTGATGTATGGATTGTCCATATCCACCCAGTAGCCGATCTGCTCGGTCAGGGCCACCCACTCCGCCGTGTATTTCATAACCTCCTTGCGGCAGGCAAGGTTGTATTCGTCTACGGAAATCTTCTTCCCGATGTCTTCCTTTGTAATGCCGAGCATCTTCTCCACACCCAGTTCCACAGGAAGCCCGTGGGTATCCCAACCGGCCTTTCTTGGAACCTGAAAACCTCTCTGAGTCTTGTAACGGCAATAGGCGTCTTTGATGCTTCTTGCCATAACGTGGTGGATGCCAGGCTTTCCGTTAGCGGAAGGAGGCCCCTCGAAGAACACAAACCTTGGAGCGCCCTCCCTGGCCTTGGTTACATTCTCAAAACACTTTTCTTCCTTCCATTTGGCGAGAACTTCCTTTCCGATTTCTACCGGATCGAATTTCTTGTACTCTGCAAAACCCATATTCTATTATCCTCTCTGAATTTTTTAAGGTGACAAATTTACTATATTTGTACTTAGGTACAAAAAAATCGTTGAGGTATGAACATAATAGACATTGCAATCATCGTAATAGGAGTAGTCGCACTCATCTGGGGAGCCTGGAAAGGATTCATTGCACAGCTGATTTCCATACTCGGTGTTTTCGTGGGAATCTGGGGAGCATCCAAGTTCACGCCCTACCTTACCGGCATAGTATCCGGCTGGCTTGGAGAAGGCCAGAACGAGTCTGTTGTCAAGGTGGTTGTCTTCATAGTTCTTGTAATTGTCATAATCCTGATCTGCCACCTCTTGGGCAAAGCGCTGGAGAAAGTCCTCGGGCTTACGGTTCTGGGCGGAGTGAACAGGCTGTTCGGCGCAATTTTCTGCGTCCTTAAGATCGCGCTTCTGCTGATTGCCTTAGCATCGCTGACAAAGAGTTCTCTTGAGGCAATGCAGATTCCGGTTCCGGAGTATCTTGCGCAGAGCAAAATCTACGCTTTACTGCTACAGGCCTCAGAGCAGATTCTGCCGTTCGTTAAGGAGATGTTCGGCAAGATTACCGCCGCTTAAACCCCTTGAACCGAAAAAAAGTTGCTCATTTCCGTACGATTCCAGAATCGTACAGGGTAAATTTTACCGGATGGTTTTGAAAACCCTCCCTCCTGCCTTCATATTTGCATCGTCAAAAACAACCGGCGATGAAAAGAAAAAGGAAACGGGAGGAGGGCATTCTTGACGGCTTTGCCAAAGACCTGGAGCGCAGCCCCGAATGGGCGGCGGACGGTCCGGGACGAGGCTCCCTTCTTCTTTATATCTTTCTCATTGCAGCCGGGATTTGTCTTTGTCTTGGAACATTGGCGGTATTGCTGGGATGAGAAGGAAAATCCACATAAGGCAGACTGATTCATACGACTGCGGGGCGGCTAGCCTTGCAGCCGTGGCGGCCTGGTGGGGAGTGAGGCTTCCGCTTGCCCGCTTAAGGCGGGAATGCGGATGCTCAACCGATGGGATAACCCTGCGTGGAATTGCAGACGGAGCCGCCGCCATCGGACTGAACGCCAAGGCGATGAAGGCACAGGACTTTGACAGGTTGGATCTGGAGGGGAGGGTGTCTCTTCTCAGAAATCTTAAGGAAGCCGGCGGACCTGTCATTATCCACACGGTTTCCAAGGAAGGATTGCTGCATTATATGGTCATTTATAAAGTGGGGAGGAAAAGTGTGGAAATTATGGACCCTGCCAGGGAAAGGATCGGGAGGGTGAATATTGCGGATCTTGCAGGAAGATGGAGCGGTTATGTCGTGCTTGTTGGCCCGGGAGAAGGATATCGTGAAGAAGACCGGACCGAAGGCAGAAGACTGAGGCTGCTTCGTCTTTTTACTATGCACCGTAGAGAAATAATCCTTGCCCTGGCCGGCTCCATAGTGCTCTCAGCAATGGGAATATGCAATTCCCTACTGATGCAGATGCTCATAGACAGGGCCATCCCGGGGCGCAATCTGACATATCTCATCGCCCTGGCCGCTGTAATTATCGCGATGATACCACTGTCTCTTGTTATCGGATATCTCAGAGACCTGTACCTTTTAAAGGGAGGACTTTCCATAGACAACTCGCTGATTATAGGCTTTATGAGAAGAATCCTCAAGATGGACGAGAGATTCTTCAGCGATTATTCCAAGGGGGAACTTGAAAGCAGGCTTTCCGATACCGTGAAGATAAGGATGTTCATCTGCGAAGGAGTGGTGAGCTTCAGTGTCTGCGCCGCAACTTTAACCGGAGTCTGCACCCTGATGTTCACTTTTTACAGCCGGCTGGCGGCGATGCTGATGGCCTGCATACCGGTTTACGCCATTTTGGTGGGTGTGGCGGACAAGGTTAACCGCAGGATGAGCCGCAAGGTTATGGG
The DNA here is from genome assembly GCA_017548505.1 of Bacteroidales bacterium. Classification (GTDB taxonomy): domain Bacteria; phylum Bacteroidota; class Bacteroidia; order Bacteroidales; family UBA932; genus Egerieousia. Next base: position 28,803 of record JAFYZX010000064.1, read on the forward strand.
CGCTGCGGCAGACTTTGAAAGCGACGTGATGGATTCCATAGAAGGACAGGCGGATATCAGGCATTTTGGAACGGACACTTCCAGTCTGGCTTTCAACGGCAGTTACTCCGGACTGTTGTTTGCAAGATTCAGGGCCGGACGGGTTTCCGCTTTGCTGGGAGGTCTTTCCAATGCTCTGAACCAGATTATATTGGGAGCGGTGCTTATAATCGGGGGAGCAGCCGTGCTGGGTGGAAAAATGAGCCTTGGAGAACTGGTGAGTTTCTGGAGCCTGAGCGCATTCTTCATTTCTCCGGCAAGCACTCTGGTCCATTTTGACTCGCTTATGAACGAGGCTCTCGTGGCCTCGGACAGAATCTACGGGATAACCTCTTTCTCCGATGAGAATCCGGACAGTACCGTAAGGATGCCGAAAGGCCTGGCAAAAGACCTTGTCCTGGATAACGTATGCTTCCGCTATCGCGGAGGAAAACCATTGATAAAAAATTTCAGCTGCACATTCTCCCCTGGCGGGATTACCGGAATAACCGGCCCGAACGGATGCGGAAAGAGCACTCTGGCCTCTCTGATTCTCAGAGACTTTACTCCCGACAGCGGAAAGATAACCTATGGTGGCATTGACATATCTAGTATTAATTCTACTTGCTGGAGGAGTCTTCTTTCTTCTTTTCCTCAAAACTCTCACCTTTTCAATGCCACCATCTTCGACAACATCGCGATGTCCCCGGGAAGAAGGGACTCAAGCATAGATATAAAGGATGTTGAACGGGCTACTGCCGCCCTTGTGGCTGCAGGCGGACAAAACATTGTCAGCAGGACGGACAAGGGTCTGCTTTCCTCTTTGGGGAAAGGAGGCCTGAGGCTGTCCTCCGGAGAAAAACAGATGGTCCTCATTGCCAGGATGCTGTACGCGGACCCGGATGTAATGGTCTTTGACGAAGCGGCTTCCAATATGGACGAAAAGACTCTGGAACACTTTAAGAAACTGCTCCTATCCCTGAAGGCAAGAGGCAAGTGCATAATTCTCATAACACACGATGAGAGAATTGCCTTGTGCTGCGACAAGATAATTGATATGACCGGTCTATCATAGGCGGAATCCGGCGCGCCAACTCTGCCGGAAATCAAACACTGTTGACAAAAATGGAAGAAAAGAGAATGAAAGTGAGCGGATTTGTCGATGCAACAGACGACGAGCTCGCCGTGTGCGGGGGAATTAACCCCGAGACAATCAGGAAGATCGCAAAGATCCTCGGAATCATCGTAGACTTCGTGATGAGCTATGGCGAAGACTTCTACAAGGGCTACAAGAAAGGGGTCGAAGGCAAGCCTCTGTTTGTGTTTTCTAACAGGTAAGGAGGATGGAATATGAACGGATTCATTGAATTGTCCGCCTCCGAGCAGACTTTGGTCTTCGGCGGAAAGGATGCGGACGTATCCCGCCTGATGGAAGTTTTGGGATACGGAATCGGCGCTCTGGTAAGAGCTATCAAGAATTTCATCCAGAACAGGCAGAACCTGCAGAACATTCCTGTTGAACTCCTGAAGCTGTACGCCAAATGAAATGTATGGATTCAGAAAAGGAGGCTGGCATGCGTCAGCCTCCTTTTTACTATATTTGCGCGATGAAAAAAATTTTGGTCATATACACCGTTCTCGCTTTGGCTTTCGGCACGGGAGCAAATGCCCAGGAATCAAGGCTTTGGACTTTGCAGCAGTGCATAGAGTATGCCAGGCAGAACAACCTGCAGGTCAAGATGGAAGAGATTGGCGTGGAGCAGGCTGAAGGAAACCTCACACAGTCCAAATGGGACCTGGCTCCAAGCATAAATGCCGGCCTTAGCCACAGCATGAGTTGGGGAAGAAGCGTCAATCTCCAGACTCTGGAGATAATAAAGAATAAGAGGAGCATGTCCACCAGCGGAAACCTCAGCGCTTCCGCCACCATTTTCTCAGGATTCGCAAAGTTGAATTCCATAAAAAGCAATTACACTTCCCTCCAGATAGCAAAAGAACAGGTAGAAAAGGTTAAGAACGATATCACGATTCAGATTACCAGAGCTTACCTTCAGCTGCTGCTGGCAAGGGAGATAGAGCGCAGCGCCATCGAAAGCTGCAACAGCACTGCCGAGCAGGTGGACCGTACAGCCAAGCTGGTGGATGCCGGAAGCCAGGCCTACAGCACTCTGCTGGAGGTTCAGGCCCAGTTGGCCAACGAAAAATCACAGCTGGTAAGCGCTTCTTCAGACGTGAGAACCAACCTTCTGACTCTGATGCAGCTTCTGGATCTGCCTGCCGAAATGCAGAAGGATTTCGACATTGCGGCACCGGACAGCACCCTTAGCGAAAACCTTCTTCCGGAAGGAACGGTGGACGGGATTTTCAGCCAGGCCCTCCAGCTTCCGCAGGTAAAAATCGCCGAGTACAATCTTGAAAAAAGCAAATACGATTTCAAGGCGATAAGGGCGAGAATGCTGCCTTCACTTTCCGTTCAGGCGGGCTACGGTTCCTATTATACAGACGGCCAGAGCGGGGCTTTCTTCACCCAGTTCGAGCATAACAAGAACCCTTCTGTGGGATTCTCCCTTAGCATTCCTGTTTTCAACGGCTTTTCTTCAAGGATTGCGGCCAGGAACGCAAGACTGGCCTCTGAAAACACGGCCCTGATGCTGGAAGTGCAGAAGCAGTCTCTCTACAAGGAAATCCAGACAGCATACAACGAGGCGTTCAATGCTCTAGAGAGGATGAAGGCGGCCAGGGAAAACATGAGAAGCATACAGGAATCTTTCACCTATACGGAAAACAAGTTCAACGTGGGAATGATGAACGCCACGGACTACAACATCGCCAAGACTAACCTGTTCAAGGCGGTAAGTGCCTATTACCAGGCCAAGTACCAGTATCTGTTCGAGGTTAAGATCCTGGATTTCTATAAAGGCAAGGCCATAAATTTATAAACACAGACCAATGGCAAAGAAGAAGAAAAAGAGCATCTGGTGGATAGCGGCAGCGGTCCTGATCGTGATCCTGATGATTGCATCCAAGACGTGCAAGCAGGACAAGACTCCAGTAGTGGACACTTCCAAAGTGGAAAGGATGACCATTACAGAAACAATACCGGCAAACGGCAAGATCCAGCCTGTTACGGAGGTAAAGATTTCCCCGGACGTTTCCGGAGAAATCGTGGAACTTCACGTAAAGGAAGGAGACAGGGTGAAGAAGGGAGACCTTATCATCAAGATCAAGCAGGACATCTACCTTTCTGCAGTTGACCAGGCAATGGCATCGGTTAACGCCGCAAGAGCTTCCTACAAGCAGCAGCAGGCACAGACTCTGCGTGCAAAGCAGAACTACGACCGCTATGCCAAACTCTATGAACTGAGGACAGTTTCCAAGGCCGAGTACGAAGCCGCCAGCGCGGAATGGGATGTGGCACAGCAGCAGCTGGATGGAGCCAAGTACAACATCTCCAGTGCGGAAGCCCGTTTGAAGGAAGCTCGGGAAAACCTGGTTAAGACCACTATCTACTCCCCTATGGACGGTATCATTTCCAAACTTAGCGTGGAACTCGGAGAAAGGGTTGTGGGAACAAGCCAGATGGCGGGAACGGAAATGTTCCGCGTGGCTGACTTCAGCCAGATGGAGGTGCTGGTGGATGTCAACGAGAACGACATCATCCGCCTCAACCCCGGAGACAGCGCCCAGATTACCGTTGACGCCTATACGGACCGCACCTTCTACGGGGTTGTCACTGAGGTTGCAAACTCCTCCAAAAGCTCCACAACAACTTCTCTGGACCAGGCCACAACCTTTGAGGTTAAGGTCAGGATTTCTCCTGAGTCATACATGGATCTTCTTTCCGAGAACTCGTCTCCGTTCCGTCCGGGAATGAGCGCTTCCGTCCAGATCCAGACCAGCAGGGCAGAGAATGTTCTTGCCCTTCCGGTTTCCGCAATAACCTCCAGGAGCGATCTTGGAGAAAGCGGAAAGGCATTTGTATTCACCTATTCCGCCAAGGATCAGACCGTCCATCCTGTAGCCATAAAGACCGGCCTCCAGGATATGACTCACGTTCAGATAACGGATGGCCTTTCAGACACTTCCGTTATTGTGACCGGACCGTTTGCCGCAATCAGCAAGACTCTCAAGGACGGAATGAAGGTCAAGGTCTCACAGGCAAAGACAAAATAATTTTCCTCAGCGATGGGCAAATTCATTCTTCTTGTAGAATCGGCCACGGACACCTGCTCGGCAGCTCTTTCTGACGGGGACATTCTCCTTGCCCAGAAAGTCTGCCGCATTGCCAGAAGCCACGATACGGTCCTGGCTCCACTGATTGACGGGATTCTTAAGGAAAATGGAGTAAAACCGGCAGACCTTGCCGCAGTAGCCGTAAGCGAAGGCCCGGGAAGCTATATGGGCCTGAGAATCGGTGTCTCCCTGGCTAAGGGAATTGCCTACGCCGCCAAGACCAATCTCATAGGTATCAGCACACTGGCGGTCATAGCGCGCTGTGCCTTAGAGGAAACGGGCAAAAAGTTCAGCCATATAATTCCAATGATCGATGCCGGAAGAATGGAAGTCTATACCGCCGTATTTGACGGAAACTGCAACCAGACTGAAAAGACAGAGGCAAAGATTCTGGACGAAAACAGTTTCAGGGACCTAATAAAAGAAGGCCCCGTCCTCTTTGCAGGAAACGGAGCCCCTAAATTCGGGCATCTTCTGGAAGAAAAGCTTGGAGCCCTGCCGGAAAACGTTATAATCATGGAGCAGACTCCACTTGCCTCAGGTCTTGTGACTGATGCCGCCAAGGCTCTGGAAAAAGGAAGGTTTGCGGACCTTGCCTATTTCCAGCCTTTCTATCTGAAGGATTTTATTCCTGGCAAACAGAAGAAACTGCTTTGACCAGCCCTTTGTTGTCAAAGATATCCTTTCCCACAATCTCCCCTGCCTTGTTGAAAATGAACATGGCCGGAAGCTTTGTCACATTGTAGGAAACAAGTGAAGCGGCCTTGCTGTCGCAGACGTTTATCCAAGGGAAACGGTTCACTATGGAGTTCCAGTAAGCCTTGTCTGTCCCCACGCATACGGAGTAGATTTCCAGGCCGCGTCCGCTGAACTGGCTGTAAATCTTCTCAAGTTCTGCGTTGAACATCTTCTGGGTATTGTCTTCCGGATTCCAGAAAAGGAGGATAAACGGTTTCCCGGACAGGTCGGTCAGGTTCCTGATCTGCGCGTTGTTGTCCGCAAGCGCAATATTCGGGAAACTGATCTGGTTTACGTCCTTCATCCTGTAGGACAGTTCCATCTCGTTGAAAAGGGAGACGGCTTCCTTATCCAAAGCGGCCACGTATGGGGAATTCGGATAAATTGTCTGCAGGGAATCGGCGAGCTGACGGTAGTAAACCCCGTCCGTCAGTTCGGAGAACAGCGGGAAGTTTTCGTTGAACTGCCTGTAGAGATTTCTCAGGTTGGTGAAGGAATAAGGGTTCTTCACAAGATGCTTTACGGCTGCCTGCTTCTGCGCAACATAGAGTTTGCCCAGTTCCAAGCGGAGCCTCTTCACAGACTCCACATCGCCGGTTTCGTTGCAGGCAATGAGCTGTACGCTAAGGGAATCAAATGATTTCTGGCTCTTTGCGATGGCCTGGTCCACGCCCTGGAGAAGCTCGCTCTCCTTGCTGCCGGAAATCTTCAGACTCCGCCCGTTGGAATCCAACTCCACCTTGGCCCTGTCTCCAGGGGCAAGAAGCAGGGAGGCCACACGGATTCCGTTATAGTCCAGATAGTAGAAGTTAGGAGACTGGTACGGGAGGTCTATCTTGATGGAAGCCTTTCCTGCAGCGTCTGTCTTGAGGGTGTCCACTACATCCACCTTGTTGACATTAAGAACGCTGAGCAGGACATCCTTGTTGGCAGCCCCGTCTATCTTGAGTTTCAGTGATGCCTTGTCGCTTGAGCAGGCGCAGAATGCCAGCACTGCGGCCAGGTATAAAAGCTTTTTCATAATCTGTCGCTGGGTAAACTAAAGTTCCTTCCTTATCTTTTCTGCAATTTCCTCCATCTGCTCCGGAGTCGGATGCAGTTTCTTTGCACCGTCGAAATCGAGGTCTCCCTCGTTGTTCATAGGAACCAGATGTATGTGTGCGTGAGGCACTTCCAGGCCAATCACAGCAACCCCTATCTTGCGGCAAGGGATAGCCCTCTTCTGGGCCTCGGCGATCTTCTTTGCAAACTTCCACAGGCCGGCATAGTACTCGTCTTCATAGTCGAAGATATAGTCCTTCTCGTCCTTAGGAACAACCAGGGTATGCCCCATCTGTACCGGAGAAATGTCCAGGAATGCAAAGTAGTCTTCTGTCTCGGCGATCTTGTAGCAAGGAATCTCTCCCGCTATGATTCTTGAAAATATTGAAGCCATCTTCTTATGATTTTGTGCTTAGAGTGAAATGTCCAGGATCTCGAACTTGATGATTCCGGCAGGAGCGTTGACGTCCACAACCTCGCCCTTCTTCCTTCCGAACAGAGCCTTGCCGATAGGAGTGGAAACGGCCAGCTTGCCCTGCGCCAGATTGGCCTCGCTCTCTCCCACCAGGGTGAACACCATCTTGGCTCCGGTCTTGAGGTTCTTGACCGTAACCTTGTTGAGCATTCCCACCTGATTGGTGTTTATCTGGGATTCGTCTATGATCTTTGCGTTAGCGATAAGATCCTGCATCTTGCTTATTTTCAGCTCAAGAAGTCCCTGTGCCTCGCGAGCCGCGTCATATTCCGCATTCTCTGAAAGGTCTCCCTTGTCTCTTGCTTCCGCGATTGCCCTTGATATGGCCGGCCTCTGGACGGAAATCATATCGTTGAGTTCCTCCCTGAGTTTCTCCAGGCCTTCCGCTGTTACATAATGTACTTTTGCCATAACATAAAAATTAAGAAGAATCCCGGTCGGGACTCCCCTGCGTTATCTTTAACAGTGCAAATCTACAAAAAATACTTCAAACAATTCTCCTTGTCCTTTTCAAGCTGGAGCTTAAGTTCAGACAAAGAGGAGTATTTCTTCTCGCTACGGATTCTTTCCACAAACTTCAATCCCAAATCCAGTCCGTAGATATCCTCGTTAAAATCAAGGATATGCGTTTCTATGGAGATATGCGTTCCATTGCTTACAGTAGGACGGGTTCCTATGTTGCATATTCCCTTGAAATGCCTTCTTCCCAGATTTACCTTCACGGCATATACTCCGTTTCCCGGAATCAGCTTCAAAGGGTCGTAGAGTTTGAGGTTTGCCGTTGGGAATCCGATGGTTCTCCCCAGATGGTTTCCGGAAACAACCACTCCCTTGAGGGCATATTCCCTGCCCAAAAAGGCAGATGCTTTCTTCACGTCTCCCTTTTCCAGAAGCCTGCGGATCTTGGTTGAAGACGGAACCTGTCCGTCCAGGGTGAACTCCTCCACCCTTACCACTTCCAGAGAGCAGCGGCGGCAGATTTCCATCATCTCCTCCTGGCTCTTGCCCTGGTCGTGGCCTATGTGGTGGTCATATCCAATTACCAGAATTTTCACCCCGCATTGCCCTATCAGATATTCCTTTATGAATTCTTCCGTGGAAAGCAGGCTGAACTCCTTTGTGAACTCCAGCACCGTGACCTCGTCTATGCCAAGGCCCTTTATCAGCGCGCGCTTTTCCTCCAGGGAAGTCAGAAGCCTGAGATTATAGGCCTCCTGCTGGAGCACGCTGCGAGGATGAGGCCAGAATGTAACCACCTGGCTCTTAAGGCCTTTTTCCTCAGCGATGCTCTTTACCTTCAGGATCACCTTGTGGTGTCCAAGATGCATCCCGTCAAAGAATCCTGTTGCCGCTACGCTCATTGCTCCTGAGAATTTTCGTCCATAATCGCGGAGATTCTCTCCTTGTAACCCCTGAGCTTTCCCTTGCAGAAAGCTATCAGTGCCATTCCCTTCTTGATGTCCTCTTCCAAACGGTCCAGCGGGGCGTTCTTGTCCTCCACTCTCTCCACTATTGCCTCAAGAAAGGCTATTGCCTGCTCATAGGTAAGATCTTCTTTCAATTCTTCCATATTATTGTTCTGTTTTCTTTTCTATAACAACATCCTTAGCTGTCAGGCTCACCTTGCCGTCTTTCATCATTATCACAAGCCTTGCCCCCTCAGCCACTGAAGATATATCCGTTACCTTCTGCCCGCCTATCGTAACTATTCCGTAACCGCGGTCCAGAATCCTCGACGGGTCCGCTCCCTGCAGCAGGGTAAGCACCCTGTCCAGAGAGTGAAGCCTTTCGTCTATGTTCCCCAGCGCCGCCTTCTCCAGCCTGAAGCGGAGGTTTGACAGCTTTTCTCCCCTTACTTCCGTGTAGTTTCTCAGGGAAGACGAGAATCTGGAAGATAGCCTTTCCAGTACATCCCCGCATCCGGAAAGAGCATCTTCCACTCCGGCAAACAGCCTGGAAGACACATCCTGCAGAGCCTCAAAGGCATCGGCGAACCTTCCTATAATAAAATCCGCCGCCCCGGTCGGAGTCTTTACCCTGACGCTTGCCACCTCATCGCAGATATGGTTATCCCTTTCGTGCCCGATTCCGCTTATGACCGGAAGGGAACACAGGGCGATGCTTCTTGCTATCAGATAATCGTCGAAGCAGGCAAGGTCCAGGTTGCTGCCGCCACCCCTTATGAAAGCCACCGTGTCAAATTCCCCGGCCCTTTCCTCAATCAAGGAAAAAGCCTCAGCGATGCTCTCAGGAGCGCTTTCTCCCTGCATCGCAGCCTCAAACAGCTCTATCTCAAAGTCCACTCCGGAATCCTTAAGGTGCTTCAGGAAGTCTCCGTAGCCGGCCGCCCCCTCTGCGGAAACGATGGCAATCCTGTAAGGCAGAGCCGGAACTTCCAGCTCCTTGTTCCTTTCAAGGAGGTCTTCCTCGGCAAGCCTCTTCAGAGTAGCCTGTTTCTTCGCCTCCAGGTCTCCGAGCGTATATGACGGATCCAAGTCCAGCACATTCAGGGAGAAGCCGTAAAGCTCGCTCATCTGGCTCTGGACATAGAGCATTACCTTGATTCCCTTCCTGAGCGGAGCACCGCAGCTATCCTCAAAAGCCTGACTCAGAGCAGCCGCCCTGTAGGACCATATCGTACCCCTGGCCTTTGCCTCCACAACTCCTACGGCAGAGGTTTCCACCAGCTCCAGATAGCAGTGCCCCCTGTTCCAGCTCACATTGGCTAGCTCGCACACAATCCACTGTGGAAGCCCTCCGGCATCCTCTATCAGACCTTTCACCTGAGAAATATAGGCGGAAAGAGTCATATATTCCTGGCACATCTTTGGCATAACAAAGTGCAAGGTACGAATAATTAATTGAAGAATCTTTTGCCGTTCATCTCAAAAATCGTAACTTGCGAAAACATTTTTCCATGAAAAAAACCTGGTACATAGTTTTCATTGTCCTGATCCTGATAATACTTGCACTGGTTATGATTTTTTATACCAAGGCAAGTCCGGACAATTTCGGCAAAAACCATCCTATTCCGGACGGACTGGAATATAATCTCCCGGTTACAGGGAAATCCCATAAGGCACCGGTAGACACTCTCGATTCCAATTCCTGCCTGGTTCTCTGGAATGACATTCAAGGTGGCGTATACAAGTATGACTTCTTCTATGGTCCTCTCCCGGCCGGAGATATTTTCCTTAAGTGCTTTGAGGCAACCGAAAACATTCCGCTTTCCGTGAAGGAAATCCAGGAGCGCAGCAAAGTCCAGATCGATTCAACGGCGTCATTTACCCAACTCGTCAATAAGCAGCAATTCTCTATCTATGAAGGAGATTGGGAGGATTATTACGCAGCCAGAATTGAAGTTTGGTTCAGGGACGCTGCTACAAATCAGGAGAGAAAACTTGTGGAGAAGATCTACCGTGTAGAAGGTTGGATGAGATAATAAATTAAAACTCATATGAAAAATTTGCATTACTATTTTCTTGTAGCTCTTATAGCTTGCTCTGTCTTGTCATGCAAGTCAAACAGCGCTGCAAACCAGGAGCAAGAGGTTGGACTGGCACCTCAGGACAGCGTTGTCACCCTGACAGTCAATGGAGTATCCTTCAACATGATTCTTGTTAAGGGCGGCACATTCACTATGGGAGCAACCGAGGAGCAGGGCGAGGATGCCGAGGACGACGAGAAACCGGCTCACGAGGTCACTCTATATGACTACTACATCGGCGAGACAGAAGTAACCCAGGCTCTGTATGAAGCAGTTATGGGTGAAAACCCGTCAGATAACGAGGGTGAGGACCTGCCTGTTGAAGCCGTTGAGAGAGAAGACTGCGAATTCTTTGCCGACAAGCTCAGCGAACTGACCGGCAAATCATTCCGTCTGCCTACAGAGGCCGAATGGGAATTCGCGGCCCGCGGAGGAAACAAGAGCAAGGGCTTCAAATACTCCGGAAGCGACAATCTTGAAGAAGTAGCCTGGTTCAACGATATAGAGGGCGGAACCCATCCTGTAAAGTGCAAGGCTCCAAACGAACTTGGCTTATTCGATATGAGCGGCAATGTAGACGAGTTCTGCATCGATGACTATGCCCCATACAGCGCAGAAAGCCAGACCAATCCTCAGGTCGAGGACGAAAACTCCGAAGGACAGGTTACACGTGGCGGCAACTTCTGCACAGATGAGGCCACTTGGTGCAGGGTATCGCATCGCGGATATACAACCGGTTATTTATTCGGCAGCCTTGGCTTCCGTCTTGTTATGATCGTTGAAAAGTAAAGAATAGAACGATCATGAAAAGGATTTTTTTGCTGACAACCTTGTTCTTCATAGGTTTGGCCGCAAGTGCCCAGACCTATGTCAATCCACCTCAAAACTCGAACGACAGGACTGTTAAAGTGTCTAAGGTGGAAAAATTCGCCAACTACACTATACTCTATCTGAAGTATTCTTCTCCGACAAGTAACAGTGCGGGCATGATAAACGCTTATCCCACACTCACAGACCAGGCCACAGGCAAAAAATACAAGGCTACGGCAGCCGTGAATTTCAAATGGGGAAATAAATATGCGGGAAATGTCACATTTAAAATCAAATTCCCGCCGCTCCCAGCATCCGCTACAAAGCTAACTTTCA
>JAFYZX010000065.1 GCA_017548505.1 Bacteroidales bacterium
AAGCGTAAAGAAGGCCCCGGAAGATTTCGTTTTCTGGGAGCCGGATTCCACCGTCACCTACACTACCACCTACATCAACTACACCATCGACGAGAACTACAAGGTAACCGGTGAAAGCGGCCCGTTCAAGGGCAAGTACTTCTTCCACTACAAAGACGGCAGCGGCAGCGCCTACTGCACGTTCATGGGTGGAGATACCAAGCTCACCAAGGTGGAAACCTCAACCAAGAACAAACGCAGGCTTATCATCATCAAGGACAGTTTCGGCAATGCCCTGCCGGGATATCTGTTCTTCTCGTTTGAGGAAATCCACGTGATAGACTACCGTTACTTCACCTTTAATATGGTGCAGTATGTGAAGGATAACAAGATTACTGACATCCTGTTTGCAAACAACATATTCTCGGCCTATTCCACAAGCATAGCCAAAAGGTACTCCAAGTTCCTGACACAGGACCACGCTACCTTCTACCCTCCTAAGCCTAAGCCGAAACCGCAGCCAGCAGAAAACAGCGAAGCCGCCCCTGAAAACACAGAAGCGGCTCCACAGGCAAACTAAAGTTTCCTATATCATCAGCGATGCCACAAACAACACCGCGGCAGAAGTGATTCCCAGAATGAAAGAGCATTTTGTCTGGGTGCGGTAACCGTCTTTCACGTTCAGTCCGCCAAGCCTTGTCACAACCCAGAAATAACTGTCGTTGGCGTGTGAAACCGTCATTGCGCCGGCACCGATTGCCATAACCACGAGAGCGGCACTGAGTGGAGTTGTCATACCCAGGGCGCTCATCAGGGAATCCGAAGATGTGAACAGGCCCATCAAGCCCGCTGTCGTCGTCATTGCCACGGTAGAAGAACCCTGCGCCGTCTTCAGTATGGCGGCTATAAGGAACGGGAACAGGATGCCAAGGGTCGTGAAGAAACCGGCATTTGCCTTTATAAGCTCAACAAAACCAGCATCATAGATAACCTGCCCCAGCATAGCTCCGGCCGCTGTTATGAAAACAATTGGACCGGCAGTCCTCAGCGAGTTTTCTGTAATATGGTGGAGCCTTGTAATAGGAGTCTTGCCGTCTTCATAAGGTATGAACCTCAGCAGCGGAATACAGCACAGCACGCCGCATACCAGGGCTATCACAGGCTTGCCGAGGAAATAGAATATGTCTGCGGCAACACCTTCCAGCTTCAGTACAGAAACAAGGGAGCCCATTCCCATAAACAAAATCGGTATGATTATCGGCAGCAGGGAAAGTGTGGAGGAAGGCAGGTTCTTTCCTTCAAGTATCTCGGAAACGTCCACCTCATCCATTTCATCCGAAGAATGGATCTTCTTTCCCGCACGGTTGGCAAAGAAGTATGCGGCAGCCAATGGGAATATACTCAACGCAATACCTACAAGAATAACAAGTATCAGGTTGTCTCCAAGACCTACCAGTCCGGCGGCGGCTACAGGTCCCGGAGTAGGCGGAATGAACACGTGAGCCACATACAGTCCGGCAGCCAGTGCAATGGTCATGGTAACCGATGAAACGCCGCTCTGGCGGCTCATCCATTTGCGGATCGGATTAACGATCACAAAACCGCTGTCGCAGAAGACAGGAATGGACAGAACCCACCCTATCAGCATTATGGCCAGTTGGGGATGCTTTTTGCCAAGCAGCCTGAGCACTGTCTCGGCAAGCCTCACCGCAGCTCCGCTTTTCTCCAGTATAAGGCCGATGATCGTGCCCAGTATGATAACCAGGCCGATACTGGCAAAGATTGTGGCAAATCCTTTTCCTATCACGTCCGCTATGCTCCTGAAAGGAATGCCCATGACAAGGGCCAGCAGAAGTGCCGAACCCATAATCGAGAGGAAAGGATGGATTTTCCATCTGGAAATCGCGATTATCATCAGAACAATTACCGCCACGAATATCAGCAGCGGAACAATCCAGCCGGAAGTCATCATATCATTATTATTTTACATCTCCTGGCAATCGTCTTCACTTGCCATCATCCTCAAAAGAATCCTGTAATATCTCATGGTATCCCTTTTGAAAATCGCCTTAAGGCTTTCAGGCAGAAGTCCTTCAACATCCTTTCTCTTTTCAAGGAAACTATTCCAGGCCTTGTCAAAATGTGACAAATCCGTTCCGTCTTCCTTCATATCGGCTGCAAAAAGCTGAGGAACCTCGCTCAAGTCCTCCTCGCTGAGGAGATAGACAGCTCCAGGAGTCTCTATTGAAATGGAGTACAGGACACTCAGCGATGAATCCCTCACCCTGTCCGCATAATCCATCATGCCGGCCACCTCAAGAGGAAGCATGGAATAGGCCATACCGCCGTTAATATCTACCTTATTCTGATAGAAAGTGCTGCTGACACTGTTTCTGAGCTGCAGCCAGGCTTCCGTTTCAGCATCCAGTGCTGCCTTCAGATTAGAGCTCTTGAACCTGGAGGAAACCAGATCCTGCTTCAGCATCCCAAGGAATTGTGCCATATCGCTGTCTACGTAAGAATACTGGTTCATATCCATCTGGCTTCCGCCAATCATTACTTCCTTGACCGGATTGAGGAAAGCCTCCACACAGGCCTTGTAAGCTCTATAGTTGCCCGGATACAATGCCGGAATTTTCTTTCCTGTCTGCCCCATATACCAGTCTATCAGAGCCTTGCCCACGGCAACGGCATCCTTGCTGGCGTGGACATCTCCGAAAGAGTCCTTATCATATATTAGATACTGCAGGAAAGCAAGCCCCAGCCTCTCACGCTGGTGACCCTCCCAGTTCTGGTCCAGATACTCCCCCTCAAAACCCAATTCTTCATTGGCATTGTATTTGGCGGCCACCAGGTCGAAAATCTCCTGCTGAGCCTTTTTGTCAAATTTCAGTTTAGGCAAAGGCATTCTCTTTGAAGATTGAGCCATACATAATGCGGCGAGCATTAAGCCTGCCACAGAAAGCATTATCCGTTTCATAATATGAGTATTTATCACACCAAATTTACAAATTATCCAAAGACGAGCCCTTTATTCCATAGAGGAAATCTTCCGCCAGAAACTCCTCAACCGAAAACTTGAACTTATCAGAAAAATCTGTTACCCTGCCCCGGCCTTCCACAAACGGATCAATGAAGCGCTTCTTTGCAGAAATCCGCCTTACCGGGTACTCTCCGGAAGAATCCTCGGCTCTCACTATTGCACCCAAGCGCCTGAATTTATCCCAGTCCGCCATCCCAAAAGAGTCTGAAGTCAGGGCCGCAATCACCTGTTTTTCCGTGGTATAAAGCAAATTCTCATTAAACAGGCCTCTCTGGATGGCAGACCTTACAATTTCGCTGAGCAGCTGCATGGAATAGCGGTCCGCATCGCAGACATAAATCTTGCCGCACTCAAGAGCCTTGAAGGCAAATTCCTCAGCGATTTCCCCATCTGTAAAGCAAAGCTCAGTTTCTCCCGCTTCATTCTTTCCTACAACAAGATTTGCGTAGTACCTTGCCACATCCTCCAAAGTGCCGAACCTGAAGTTCAGTATATTGCCCATTGTGTATTCCAGGCGGTCTGCAGAAAGGTGCGGAGTGTCATTGTCCGCCACAGGATAAAGATGATAGTCAGCCACTTGTCCGATCGGCAGCCCTAGCAGGGCCAGCACTTCGCAAATCTGTGCGGAAGATGCGATAATCGCGGCCGTCCTTTCTTCAGTGGATTCCTGCACCAGGTAATCCCCCTTCATAAAGTCTATCACGTGCGCAAACGCCGGAGAGGCCACATCGTGCAAAAGTCCGGCAATTGCCTGCTTAGGATCTTGCGTGAAGTTCCACACTATCGCCCCCACTCCCACACTGTGGGTAAACCTGGAATAAGGCTCCAGCCCCTTAAACAGCGGGAAAGAAGTGTACTCGCACCCGCAGTTCATCCCTATCCCCTTCAGTCTCTGCATCTGGGGAGAGTCCGCAATCTCATACAGGAACGCCGGAATCTCTTCCGAATAAATATCCAGCAAACTTTCTATCATCTCCACAAATATACTAAAGGTTGGCTGAAATACCGGAATAATTGAGTATATTGCAGATTGAAAAATAAAAGATACGCTATGAAACGGTTTATTATCGCAATCATTCTTCTTATGCTGCCTTGTTCAGCATTCTGCCAGCTCTCAGACGAGGGCAACAACATTGTCAAAAAGCATCTGGACGAGCTTCTGGACGACAGTGACAACGACAGGAAGGTGGACCTTTATGCCTTCCAGGATGTTAATGGAGATGGCGTAGAAGACCTTGTGCTTGCAAGTTACGACCTCAAGCGCACCACAGTCTATTCCGTTGCTAAAAACAAGGACCATCTGGAGCCTATGACCCTTACCAGTGAGATGGCAGCCAAGCTTCAGGAGAGGGATAAAATGTACTACAGTTCCGTATTCTATTTGCTGCAATCTCTGAGACTGGACGATAATGACCACCTGAAAATCCTTGCCCCAATGTTCATATACGATGCCAACCTGGTGAAAAACCGCTTTACGTTTGACATTGGAAAGGACGATCCTATCGGCACAAGGGACGATCTTCTGCCAAAGTATAACAAGATGGTTTTCAAGCCTCACGTGGGAGATGTCAAGTATGTAGGCGTAATAGATTGTCCAAAGGATTATTACGATTACTCTCTCGTATGGAAGATGGTTGATCCGGAGTTCATCAAGAAGGAATTCAGGGGCTATCTTGGGGAGGAAGTTTCCCCAATCCTTTTCAAGGAAGGATTCGACAAGACCATCACCCTTCTCAACTTCTCGCGCTGGAAGAAAGGCGAGCCTGTAAAGGCTGTCAGCAAAGACGTAAAGGATATTATCCTCAGATATTACCGCAATGAAAAGATTGCCGGTATCCGCTATGTGGCAGATTGCCCGACCAATGAAAGAAGCTGGTATCGTGTTGTGTTTGCAAGAAAGGGAGACACAGGCCATTACGCTCTTGTCTGCATCGCAGAGGGAGATGTTGCTTCCGTATGGGATGAGTGGGACAATCTGAAGGAATTCGGCGCCGGTCCTAACGATCTCTGGTATGGTGGCAGTCTGGAGGAATTCTGGGGCTGGAAACAGACGGAATTCATGGCTATGTGGGGCTCTCCAAAGGGCCTTGAGATAGTGGTCAGGTGGCCGTCACTGGAAGGATACCACTACAGCATTCTCCGCGAGGCCGGAACCAAGATGGTTGTCGCCTACGAGGACTACCAGTACTTCGGCGCATACTAAAAGTACAATAGGAAGCACTGCCAGATTTGCAAATGAACCTGTGGCCGCCCATGGCCTCATGAATGGGTGTCTTGCTTTGGCAAGACGGGACGAGCGAAGCGAGGGTTCAGGCAAATACTGGCAGTGCTTCTTTATGCTATTTGGTCTTTACAACCGCCACGTAGATTAGCAATACAACGTTCATCAGGAGGGCGTAGATTATTGCCGGGATTGCCAGGGCCGAGTTATTGAAAATGAAGGGACTGGAGGCGATAGCAATGGCCTGCGCCGCATTCTGCATCCCCACTTCTATTATGATTGTCTTGCGCTCCCTGGCCTGGAGCCTGATTGCCCTTGAAAGCAGGGAGGACAGCCCAATTGAAAGAACCAGCATCGCCAGAATCACCGCACCAAGAAGCAGAATGTTCTCGGCGATGGTCTTGTGGTGCTGAATGAAGAATATTGCTGCAAGGAGCATCAGAGCCGGGAAGGCGATCTTTGAAATGACCTTGTCTGTCTTTTTAGCGGCATTGGGCCACAGGCGCATCATCACAAAGCCCAGAAGAATCGGTACAAACATCAGCACTATGTTCTGCACCAAGAGGTTGCCCACAGGAAGATTGATTCCTCCAAAGGCCTCGAACCCGCTGCAACGGTTGAGAGCCAGCTGAAGTATAACCGGGATGGTGAACATCGTGATAATGCTGCTAAGGGCAGTAAGAGTGATGGAAAGCGCTACGTTTCCGCCGGCTATTTTGGAGAAGACGTTGGATGAACTTCCTCCCGGGCAGCAGGCAATCAGGATTACTCCAATGTAAAACAGGGCCGGAAGGTCAAATGCCTCCGCTATCGCAAATGCTATCGCTGGCAGCAGCAAAAGCTGGCCGGCAAGCCCCAGAATCAGGGCCGCCGGCTTCTTTGCTATTGTCTTGAAATCGCTGAGATTCAGGCTAAGGCCAAGCCCGAACATCAGGACTACCAGTATGGGAATTACAATGAAGATTGAATTCATCAGTTATTCCATTTCATCCGGATCTGCATCTTCAGGTGACATAAAGCCGAAGAACATGGCCAAAGGATCTTCTTCCAATTGTATATCCTTGAAAGGAATCCAGGATTTTCCGCCGATTCTCAGCTTGCTGACTTTATCCTTGAAAGGCTTGGTCTTTTCTACGGGATAAGGAACGTCATCATCGTTTACATAATAGAAATTAATGATCAGTTCATCTGTGAAAAAGTCTTTCTGTCCTTTACCCATAAAGTCCGGACCGATGACTCTACTGTTCTCTATCTCAAAGTATTTTGTGTAGGCCGCTCCGGAAGGGAACATACCGGACATTTCCACGATATTCCCAAGATAACTGATGTGGAAGTTCTCGTCTTCTGTAGTTATCATCTTCAGGGAATCCCCTCCGCAGCAAAGGAGCCATCCGTATGGGGAATCGTCCTGGCTTATGTACAGTTCTTCTATTCCGTCAGAATCCAGATCTATGAAAGCATAATGGGTATAAAAGAATTCAGCATTAGGTTCCCATTCATCGCAGAGTTCCGATATCTTATTCGCATTGTCTTTGTAGAACTGCCTTGCGTCGATCTTCTTTTCCGGCTCCGGTGCCTGCCCAGCCACAGGCTTGTTCCTGCACCCTCCGGCAAAGAGGGCAAGGAGTATTGATATCGCGAATAACTTTCTCATTTTCATATTATTGCTCATCTTCAGGAATTCTGCCCGTCAGCTCGTATAACGGTTTGAAGGCCTTGCCTTCGGCCAGGAGTTCCCACTCTGAAGTTTTCTCGAATTCCTTGACCTTGGCAAAAAACGGGCGGGTTTTCTCCTCTGGATAGTCTCCGTCAAAGTCAGTTACAGGATGGTAAACCGTGCGGGTGGAATCCTCTGTTCCCCAGACAAATTCATTGAGTTCAAAGAAATCCGGGCCGATGCACTCGCTGTTCACGATTTCATAGTATCCGGAATAGAAAGTTCCGGTTCCTGCCGAGCCGGAGAGCATTATGATGTTGCCGAGTTGGGAGAAATGCAGCTTGTAGTTCTCCGATGCCACAAACTGAAGAGAATCAGCGCCGCAGCAGAAAAGCCATCCGCTGTCCGAAGCCTCGTCTCTAATGTAAAGCTCGTCAACACCGTCTTTATCTATGTCTATGTAGGTATAGGCAGCACTTGAAATTTCGGCGTCGTCGCTCGCCCTTTCTTCCATGCAAAGATCTTCTACCTTGGCAATGTTTTCCTTGAAAAACTTCTGGGCATCAATCTTCTTGGCTTCAGTAGCGGGAGCCTCGCCACTCTTGCAGGCGGTGAAGGCAAATACAATTGCCATCGCGATCAAAATCCTTTTCATATCCCTAAATGTTTATTGTTATTCTACCGTACATTCAAGTATTGTGTGGCCGTAGCCGCCGATATCCGTATGGATTGCGGAAATCCTGTAGCCGGCATTTTCAAGAATCCTTATAAGATCCTCGCTGTGGTACATCTTGGAGTTTCCGTTGGCAATTACCGTAAAGTACAGGCTGGTCATAGTCAGGCAGTAAGTGGCGGTCTCGTATTTCTGCTTGTCCCAGAGGTTCTCCATAATAATGAGCCTGCCGCCTTTATTCAGCGATGCCTTGGCGTTGGAAATGATGCGGAAAATCTGCTCCTCAGAGAAGCAGTCCAGGAACTGGCTCATCCAGACAACGTCAAAGCCCTGAGGGTAATCGTTATCCTTGAGGACGTTTCTCGGGAAAGTGGAGATGCGGTCTGCTCCCTTCTTGCCCTGGATGTTTTCCTTGAGCATATCCAGCTGGCCCGGAAGATCCATAACGGTAACATTCACGCTATCATTATATTCCACGCACTTAAGTGAGAACTTTCCGGTATTTCCTCCCACATCCAGAAGCCTTGCCACAGGCTGGGAGAATACAATCTTCAGAGCTTCCTGGAAGGAATTGTCGGAGTAGAAATGGTCGAAGGCAAACCAGCTGCTCTTGGCCGGCTCACCGAGATATTTCAGGCCCTCATACACCGTCGGCCAGTCTCCCAGAGCCTTCAGGCCGGCAGGACGCCCCTCCTTGAGGCTCTCCTCCAGGTTGAAGAAACCCAGATAGTTGACATCGTTCACAAAGTCCATATTTACCTGAGTCATCTTGTCCGTCAGAAGATACCAGCCGGTCTTGGTCAGGAAGAACAGGTCGTCTTTAACGATAACGGTACCTATTGAGAGAGAAGCCTCTACAAGAACCTTGGCCGCATAATTGGAGATGTTGCATTTCCCGGCGATTTCTTCCATTGTAAGCCCGTCGGGATTATCCTTCAGGGCCTGGAACACGCCCAGTTTAAGCATCATTCTGGAAGCCTGGAAGGCAATCGGCGCAAAAGCGATTTCCTGCGCCGCTCTCTGGGCTTCAAATATCGAAAGACGGTCCTTGCCGTATTTTTCCTTTAAAGGAGATTCCAATTTCATCGCGAAAACAATATTTGTCCAAATTTACGAAAAATGGAAAAAAGAATCTAAAAAAAAGCTATCTTTACATAGATATACGGAAGATTCTATCAGTGTTAACCTATAATATTGCACAAATGTCCAAAAGACAAGTATTATTACCAATTCTTCTTACACTATTCTTATGGAACGGGGCTTCTGCCCAGAAGCTATGGACTTTAAGGGAATGTACAGACTATGCTGTGGAGCACAATCACGAGCTTGAAGCCTCCCAGCTGAACGTGGAGAATGCCAAGATAGACGTCCTCACCGCCAAGGCCGCAAGATATCCCGATGTGTCCGCATCAATGGGGCAGAGCGTCAGCAACAACTGGTTCAGCAGTGCTTCTTCAAAAAGCCGCTATGGCGGAAACTACGGAGTATCGGCCGGAATGACACTCTACAACGGCGGAAGCATCCGCAGAAACATAGAGAAGAGCGAAAACAGCCTCAAGCTGCAGAATCTCAGCCTGGAGAAAAACATACTGGATCTCAAGCTCAGAATTGCACAGCTCTACATTCAGGTTCTCTACGATATGGAAACCATCAAGATGAAAGAGGAAAACGCGGCCGCATCCAAGGCGATATGGGACAGGGGCATCGAATTTCTGAAAGCGGGAAGCATGTCCAAGGCCGACGTAGCAAAGCTGGAAAGCCAGAACGCATCCGACCTCTACCAGATAACCAACGCCAGGAGCCAGTACGACAACGATCTGCTAAGTCTTAAAACCGCAATGAGGATGCAGAGGGACGCGATGGGCCTGGCGGTTCCGGAGATTTCCGAGGACAGGATTCTCGAGATTCTTCCTTCAAGGGACGAGGTCTTCAACCGCGCTATGGAGCTCCGTCCGGAAATAGAAATGAGCAACATAGGCATCCAGAACAGCGAGCTGAACCTCCAGGGAGCAAAGATGGGATATGCCCCAAGGCTCTCCCTGAGCGCATCTTCCGGAACCAACAACAGCAGCGGTGGCAACTTCGGGAAACAGCTCAAGAACAACTGGTCCAACTCCCTGGGCCTTAACCTTTCCATCCCTATCTACAGCCAGAGGCAGAACAAGAGTGCGGTGGAAAAGGCCCGCAACGATCTGGAACAGTCCAAGCTGGAAGCCGAGGAGGCCGAGGACAATCTCTACACAACCATTGAGAACGTTTACCTGAACGCCCGCAACTCCCAGCAGCAGTACATCAGCGCCAAGAAAGCCTACGAGAGCGCCCGCCTCAGCTACGAGCTGGCTGTGGAGCAGTTCAAGCTGGGTATGAAGAATATCGCGGAGATGGAGCAGGAAAGGAGCACCTATATGTCGGCGGAACTGTCTCTTGCGCAGAGCAAGTACATGGCTCTGTACAACCTCCAGGTTCTCAAGTTCTACACCGGAATAGAAATCAACATTTAGAATATTAAAAATCAACGATATGAAAAAGAAATACATCTGGATAGCATTGGCCGTGGTGGTTGCCCTGATTGCCCTCTGGCAATACCTCGGATCCAGGAAAGAAAGCACCAAGATCGGCTTCAAGATGACCAAGGTGGAAACCGGCAGAATTACCAACTACGTAACCGCGACTGGAACAATCGAGCCAGTCGTGAAAGTGGAAGTCGGTACCCAGGTTTCAGGTATTGTCAAGAAGCTCTATGTGGACTACAACAGCGTGGTAAAGAAGGGGCAGGTAATCGCAGAGCTGGACAAGACCAACCTCCAGAGCGAATACCAGAGCCAGCAGAGCAATCTGGCCAAGGCCCAGAGCGACTATAACTACCAGAAATCCAACTACGAGAGAATGAAGACCCTGCACGACAAGGGCCTGATCGCAGACAACGAATTTGAAGGCGCCGTTCAGAGTTTCCAGGCATCGCAGAGCTCCCTTTCAGTGGCAAGGCAGAACCTCCAGAAGGCCCAGACCAACCTCTCATACGCCACCATCACCTCCCCGATCGACGGAGTGGTTCTAAGCAAGAGCGTTGAGGAAGGCCAGACGGTTGCGGCCAGCTTCTCCACCCCTACCTTGTTCTACATAGCCAACAACCTTACCCAGATGAGGGTAATCGCCAGCGTGGACGAGGCAGACATAGGCAGCGTTCTGGAAGGCCAGAGAGTGGAATTCACCGTAGATGCCTACGTTGGAGAAACCTTCAACGGAACAGTCACCCAGGTAAGGCAGAACGCCACAACCACCAACAACGTAGTAACTTACGAGGTTGTGGTTGATGCCCCTAACCCGGACCTGAAACTGAAGCCGGGCCTGACCGCCAACATCACCATATTCACAAAGGAAAGCGGAGACGTTCTCACTGTCCAGCCAAAAGCCCTGAAGTTCAATCCGAGCCAGTACAATGGAGTTCAGGGATATTCCATAGATCCCGCATCAGAGAAACTTGCAGAAGGAAGAACTCCTAAGGGCCAGGGCATTCTCTGGACCCTAGAGGGCAAAGTATTCAAGGCAAAGCAGGTAACCGTAGGAATGAGCAGCAAGATCGCCACCGAGGTCAGCGGCAATGTCAAGGAAGGAGACATTATTGTTCTGGAAATGAGTTCAAACGCCGGCGAAATGCCTCAGATGTCGGGCGATATGGGAGGAAATTCACCGTTTATGCCTAAGCGTCCGGGCGGAGGCGGAAGAAGATAAGGGCGATGAGTGATCAGGAAAAAAAGGTTGTTATAAACCTTGAGAACATAAGAAGGAACTTCATCGTGGGAGACGAGACGGTCCACGCTCTAAGGGGCGTGAGCTTCAAGATCTACGAGGGTGAGTTCGTGACCATTATGGGAAAGTCCGGAAGCGGCAAGTCCACCCTGCTTAACACCCTGGGCTGCCTGGACACCCCTACTTCCGGAGAGTATTACCTGGACGGAGTATCGGTGAGGAAGATGAGCAAGAACGAGAGGGCCATTCTCCGTAACCGCAAGATAGGATTCGTCTTCCAGAGCTATAACCTGCTGGCAAAGACCACGGCAATCGAGAATGTGGAACTTCCTCTGATGTACAACACCAAGTACAATTCCAAGCAGAGGAGAGAGGCTGCTATCCAGGCACTTCAGATGGTTGGCCTGGGAGACCGCCTGGAGCACAAGTCAAACCAGATGTCCGGAGGCCAGATGCAGAGAGTGGCCATCGCCAGGGCTCTTGTGAACAATCCAGCCGTTATCCTCGCCGACGAGGCCACGGGTAACCTGGACACCAGGACATCCTTCGAGATACTTGTCCTTTTCCAGAAACTCTGGAAAGACGGCAAGACAATAATCTTCGTCACCCATAACCCCGACATTGCCCAGTACAGCCAGAGGAACATTTTCCTTGCAGACGGAAAGGTCAAGGACGACACCTATAACTCAAACATACTTTCCGCTGAAGAGGGACTGGCCGCACTGCCTAAAAATGAGGAGGATTGAGAATGAACTGGACAAATCTTTTCAAGATAGCCATGAAGGCCATCGCCAACAACAAGTTGCGCACCTTCCTCACTATGCTGGGTATCATCATCGGAGTGGCTTCCGTTATCACGATGCTCGCCATCGGACAAGGCTCCAAGCAGAGCATCCAGAGCCAGATTTCCAAGATGGGTAGCAATATGATAATGATTATGCCAGGAGCCGAAAGACGAGGCGGCGTTAGGATGGGCGGCTCCGATATGCAGACACTTAAGATCAGCGATTACAACACTCTCAAGCAGGAGTGCACCTACCTTGCAGCCATCAGCCCGAGCGTTTCCTCAAGCGGCCAGTTCATTTTCGGCGGCAATAACTACTCATCCTCCATCAGCGGCGTAAGCCAGGACTATCTGACCATCCGCCAGCTGGAAGTAGAAGATGGAGATATGTTCGACGATACTGACATCGCCCAGAGCGCCAAAGTCTGCATCATCGGAAAGACCATCGCGGATAACCTCTTCACAAACGGAGAGAACCCCGTGGGCCAGATCATCCGCTTCAGGAGTATGCCTTTCACCGTCATAGGAGTCCTCAAGTCAAAGGGTTACAATACTATGGGCCAGGACCAGGACGACGTTGTCCTTGCCCCGTACACAACGGTAATGAAGAGAATCCTGTCTGTCAACTACCTTTCCATGATATACGCCTCGGCGATCAATGAGGGAGAGACAGAGCAGGCCATTGACGAGATTACCGAAATCCTCCGCACCAACCACAAGCTCCAGGACGGAAAGGCAGACAACTTCAACGTAAGAAGCCAGGAGGAGCTCAGCTCTATGATGACATCCACCACCACATCGATGACCATCCTGCTCGCCTGCGTGGCCGGCATTTCCCTGATTGTGGGCGGTATAGGTATCATGAATATAATGTATGTAAGCGTTACGGAAAGAACCAAGGAAATCGGCCTCAGAATGAGCGTGGGAGCCCGTGGAGTGGATATCCTCACGCAATTCCTCATAGAAGCCGTAATGATAAGCATCACGGGAGGCCTTATTGGAGTACTGTTTGGTGTGGGAGCCGCCTACGGAGTCAAGATGTTCGCCGGATGGCCTATTGCAATCCAGCCAATGAGCGTCATCCTCAGCTTTGCGGTCTGCTCCATCACCGGAATCTTCTTCGGCTGGTACCCTGCCAAGAAAGCCGCCAACCTCGATCCTATCGAGGCTATACGATATGAATAATATGAAAAGACTCTTTATAATCGCAGCAGCGCTGCTGTCCTCTGCCTGTCTTCTGGCACAGACCCAAGACTGGCAGACAACTGAAGAATGCACCAGCATTATGGTCGGAAGGCTGGCCTCCGCAGACGGATCGGTGATAACCTCACATACCTGCGACGGAGTTTCCCACACCTGGGTAAGCTACGAGCCTGCAGCGGACCACAAGAAAGGAGAGAAGCAGAAAGTATACTACGGAACTCGCTGGACAAAGTTCAAGGGAGACACCACCGGAGTAAGATACAGGGGAGAAATTCCGCAGGCAAAGCACACCTACGCATACCTTAACACCGGCTACCCGTGCCTCAATGAGAAGCAGGTGGCAATAGGAGAAACTACTTTCACCGGACCGGACACCCTCAAGAATCCGAACGGGATGTTTATGATAGAGGAACTTGCCCGCATCGCTCTCCAGAGATGCGACAACGCCCGCGATGCAGTCAAGCTGATGGGACGCCTGGCCGAGGAATACGGCTACGGAGACGGCGGGGAATGCCTTACCGTGGCAGACAAGAACGAGGTCTGGTGCTTTGAGATCCTTGGCAACGGAAAACATAACAAAGGAGCCGTATGGGCAGCCCAGAGAGTTCCGGACGACCATATCTCCATCTCCTGCAACATCCCGAGAATCGGGAAGATAGACAAGAAGGACAAGAAAAACTTCCTCTGCTCCGATAACGTGGAAAAAGTGGCCATTGAGCACGGCCTCTGGGACGGACAGGGAGAGTTCAAGTTCTACAAGGCCTATCACGGAAACTACGGAGACGGCAAGAACTTCCGGGAAAGAGACTTCTACGTATTCTCCCAGCTGGCTCCATCGCAGAACTTTACATACGAGATGGACGAGCTCCCGTTCTCGGTAAAGCCTGACGAGAAGGTGGATGTCAGAAAGGTTATGGAACTCTTCCGCAACACCTTTGAGGGCACCCGTTTCGACATGACCCGGAACTGGAAGATGGAAGTGACCGCCAAAGACGGCACCAAGAGCATTAAGACAAGCCCGGTTGCCAATCCGTGGCTTACGGCCGATACCCGCAACACCCTTAACACCATTGCTCCCGGAACAGTTGAATTCAGCCGTACCCTTGCCGTTTGCTGGTGCTCCTACTCCACTGTAATCCAGCTCAGAAGCTGGCTCCCAGATGCAGTTGGCGGCATCTGCTGGTATGCAGTGGACAACCCTGCCGAAAGCCCACGCATCCCTCTGTTTGCCGGCGGAACATCCCTTCCGGACGGCTTCAGCTTCTGCGGCCAGAAACAGTACAAGGCAGACTGCATCCTCTGGCAGTTCAGAAGGCCTAACCGCCTTGCAACCGTCGCCTGGCAGAAGTCAAGAAAAAGAGTCGGAGATGAGATAGCCAAAATAGAGAAACTCTCATTCGACTCTGTGTCAAAACTTACCAGGAAATCCACTGCGGAAGAACTAAACGCCGTAACTTCAGAAGTATACGATGCCGCCATAAAAGCCTGGAACCAAATGGAAACAGACTTCTGGATGGCCTACGGCCGTAGCTTCTAATCCAACTTTGATAAATAATTGATAAGGGATCAAAACACTGGGAATAATACTTGCAAAAATCAAGAAAACAAAACATAAACTATTATGAAAAAGATTATAATCATGGCATTTGCAACACTATTCGGATGCGGTCTGCTGGCTCAGGACCAAAGCGTTATTGACAGGATCAACAAGAAGGGCATAGAACCTTCACAGATGTACTGGATCAAAAGCAACGAGTGGACAACAGAGTACCTTCAAAGGATTGGCTACCTCACCCAGTCAGACCTTGGAATTGTGTCTGAGATGGCGCAAGAGGAGATCGCTGAGCTGGACAAGGTTACCGAGACTTTTAACAAGATTATCGGAAAAGAGAAGAAGCAGTCAAAGATTGACAAGAAACTCCAGAAGTATTTCACTGATCCTCAGAAAGCTATGGCAGAATTCCAGAAAACCGTGGAAATGAAAGCCAGAGCCCAGGCTACACTCGATGCCGTGAATTCCAACAAAGGCAGAGTTTACAACTTAATGCCGGCACAAATGCTTACCAGCTTCCATTACAGCGCCGGAAATGGCTTTGCCGGATGGAGGTTCAGCGTTGAACTCAACCGTAACAAGGACGGAAACGGCGGTGTCCTAAAGTTCGAGAACGAGCAAATGAGATTCCGCAATGAGAATGACCCCGAGCCAAAGCCGAGGACCGCAAATGTGGACAACTCCGTATTCGAGAAGGTTTACGAAATGATTAAGGAAGGCCAGCTCTACGACGAGGCCAACAATTATCAGCCATTTATGGACGTTACAGACGGAACCAACTGGTCCTTGTGGATGAGATTCGGGAGGTCAAGCATTTCCACCGGCGGCTATATGGCCGGCCCTAACCACCACAAGGCCCTGGACGACATCCTGAAATACCTCAACGATGTCTACAAGCAAATCCACCCGGAGGAGGATAACAAGAAGCAATAATAAGCCGCGAAGCGGCCGGCCCGGAGGGCCGTATACCCCCTTCAGGGGGTGCTGACAAAGTCAGCGGGGGTTAAAAATAAAAAGGGATGACTTTTTAGTCATCCCTTTTCACTTTACAATTCCTAGATTCTAGTACGTCATCTTTGGTGGGAGAGCCTTTGCCTCGGCGATCATCTTCTCTACAGACTTCAGAGGAGGAACTACTCGGGTGAGTTTCTTCTTTGCGTTGGTTTCCTCAAGAGCCTTGTGCAGATTCTCTGCCTTACGGTTGCGGAGTTCCTTGACGGTATCTACTCCGGCAGCCTCGAGAAGTTCAGAAAACTGAGGGCCTACACCCTTGATTCTGAACAGGTCTGCGTGGTTTGTCCAGCGGAGGATAAGCTTCTCCGGAATGTCTGTAGCCTTTGCAAGTTCCTTGCGGCCCTTAGGTGCTGCGCATCTTTCAAGAAGCTCGCTCACCTTGTTGATGCCGGCCTCGGTAAGTTTCTTTGCATAAACGTCACCTACGCCTTCGATGTCGATAATCTTGTAATCCATGGTAATAGTGTTAAAGTGTTACTTACAAAATTAATGAAAAAAACTCCAAATAAACAACCTCTGTGGCAATATGTTTGCAAGAATACATACTCGTTGACAGTCGGCAAAAACAGTTATATCAAAATATGAAAGCATACATAAAAACACTTTCCTGCGCGGCATTGCTGGCAGTAGTTGCCGTAAGTGCAAGCTGCTCAAGGGAAAAGAGCGCGGAACAGATTTACGACGAAAAGGCCAGCGGAGTTGTGATGATACTCAACGAGCATTACTACAGCGTAACCCTCCCTACCGGAGAGACATTCTATTTCAGCGGCATAGAAGACGGAAAGCTCAAGAACGTAGCCTTCTCGCCGAGCCAGGTGGAGACGGCATACTCGTTTGGAACGGGCTTCTTCGTCGATAAATACGGAGGAATACTTACCAACCGACACGTGGTTAACCACTATATCAAGAAGAGCGACGTGATGAACTACGTCAAGCAGCTTCTGAGTGCCCTTGCATCATACGCGCGCGAGAGACAGGAGCAGGCATCATACGAGGCCGGAAAGATCTACCAGGCTCTGAACCAGACATATATGTACGGCAATGACGATTCCTACAACGCTGCCCTGAAGCAGAGGCTCTACGAACTCAAGCGGGAATATGACCAGGCACAGGCATATATAAGCCAGCTCAGGAGAATGGACGCCACCCAGATAGCAGTACGCTGCCACAGCAAGCTTGGCATTGCCTACAACGACTCCTACGTAAGCGGTCCGGCAGACTTCAAGCCTTGCACCATTGTCCGCGAGTCTGATGACGAGAACGTGGACCTTGCCCTCATCCGCCTCTCAGACGGGGCCACACCTGAAAACGCGGCGGTATTCTCCACTGGCGTACAGCCGGACGGCACAATCAGGGAAAACACGGCAGACAAGCTGACCCTGGACCAGCAGCTCTACCTGATAGGCTACAACCAGGGCATCGCACTTGCCTCAACCACAGAGGGAATCAAGGCACAGCTGACCAGCGGAAAGATATCGCAGAAGCCGGACCAGTACCGCCTCCTCTACACCATCCCTATCCTCCAGGGCTCCAGCGGCAGCCCTGTCGTGAACTCCTACGGAGACCTCGTGGCAGTAAACTTTGCAGCAG
Source organism: Bacteroidales bacterium (assembly GCA_017548505.1). GTDB lineage: Bacteria > Bacteroidota > Bacteroidia > Bacteroidales > UBA932 > Egerieousia. The sequence goes on from JAFYZX010000065.1 coordinate 17,467, forward strand.
TAAGCGGAACCCAGAGCTTCAACTTCGGCATCCCTATCCACCAGATAAGAAGCTTCCTCATAGCAGGAATGCGGCCTCAGCGATAAAACAATTATATTTGCAGCCTAAACAGGAACAGGAATGAAATTATTATCCATCAAAAGTGCCGGCAGTCTGCTTCTGATTGCCCTCGCCGCACTGTTTGTCAACAATATCGCATCCGCCCAGGACTGGAACGGAAGACGCTATATCACTGAAGATCCCGGCAAGTGCCATGACGTTATAGTCCAAATGCTTACAAATGATGAATCATTCAAGAGCATGCCAGCTTCGGAACGGCAGACATTCCAGATGTTTTTCTCCATTGCAGAAATGAACATGGCAATCGTATTCAAGAGCAAGAACCGCTATGTCTCAACAGCAATGTTCAAGATCAACGACAAGATTGCCCAGGCCATTGGAGTGGGAAGTGCAGAAATGGATAATGCAAAACAGGCTCTGGCCGAAATAAGCAATGAAACCAAGATATTAGGAACATACTCCATAGAAGACGGCA
>JAFYZX010000066.1 GCA_017548505.1 Bacteroidales bacterium
CTCAATGGCATCAACTCCGGCCTCTTCGGCCATAATGGCAAGGTCTATCCACTGCTGCTCGGTGTTGCCCATAATAGAGGCAACCACAATCTTTCCAGGGTAGTTGCGCTTCAGGGCCTTGAGGATTTCAAAGTCCACATCCGCAGGATTTTCCGAGAGCTGCTCCATATTGCGGAAACCGGCAAAAGACCCGTCCGGATTCTTTACCACATCGAATCGCGGAGAAACTTCCTTGATTTCCTCCAGGCAGATAGTCTTGTAGAAAACTCCAGCCCAACCAGCTTCAAAGGCAGCAGCCACCATCTCGTAGTTGGTGCAGATTGCAGAAGATGCCAGGAAGAACGGATTCTCGCAATGAAGGCCGCAGAAATCTATCTCCAGAGACGGCAGTTCTGTCTTAGCGCTTTCCTGATTGCCGTACTGCTCAGCGATTATCTTTGAAATCTCACGGATTCTGACAGGCCTGTCGTAATGGATGCAGGCGTTCTCGGCAGCTTCAAGCTCCTCTTCGGAAGCGTTTTTCAGCCACTTCCAGGAATTGGCCGCATTGTCAAACCTTATAGCCCTCAGGGCTCTTGCCGGATCTGCATTTTTGCAGGCTTTTGAACACGGGGCGTTTTCGCAGAGCAGACATCTCTCCGCCTCTTCATTCAGATGCAATGTTCTCATATAATGTGCGTTATTTTATTATTCTGTAATAGTTTTCCTTGCGTGGCTTTGCCGGGTGCGGTTCTCCTTCCGGGTATCCGAGGGCCAGGGCGCCGATGCCCGACAGGCCTGCCTGGATGAGTTCTTCCGGAATGCCCATCTTGCGCATAAGGGCCTTGCCTTCTTCCGTGGAGAACATCTCCATCTCGCGGTTAATCCAGCAGCTGCCGAGTCCGATGGCGTATGCGGCATTCATCATATTGCCCAGCACCAGGGATCCGTCCTGGATTGAGTTACGCCATTTCTCAGGGTCTGAGCCAAACACCAGGACAATGGTGGGAGCTCCATAGTAAGGGTCTGAAGTAGTTCCCATTACCTCGGCGTTCATCTTCCTCAGCTGGTCCAGAATCTCCGGATTCTGAACGGCCACAATCCAGGAATCCTGCCTTCCCATTCCGTTTGGGGCAAAGGTCCCGGCTTCCAGCACGGCTTTAAGTTCCTCGTCTGTAATCTGCTGCGGCTTATAGCTGCGTACGCTTCTTCTTTCCTTTAAAGCTTTGAGTACAATGTTATCCATAGGGCGATGGTGTCTTGTAACGCATTGTCTTTCAGTTTGTTCTGAAATAACGCCTTGTTTTAGTGATATGTTATTTTGGTGTATGCTGATTATCAACGATTTATGAGGCACCATCGCCCTTCTTCACCTTCTTCCTTGATATTGCCTTCTTAGTAGATTTCTTTGCGGGTGTTTTCTTTGCAGTTTTCCTGATGGGCTTTTTTGCGGCAGGTTTCTTGGTGACGGTCTTGAAAGGCAGTCGTTGTTGAGGACTTTCAAGGTCAAGCAGATAGCGTTTCGCTCCAAGGCCGCCGCCGTAGCCGGTCAGGCCATCATCGCTTCCTATAACTCTGTGGCAAGGGATTATGATGGAAATCGCATTGTCTCCGCAGGCATTGGCCGCAGCCCTGACGGCTTTCGGATAGCCTGCCATAGAAGCTATTTCCGCATACGAAACGCTCTTTCCGTAAGGAATATCCAGCAGGCTCTTCCACACGGCATTCTGGAAAGGGGTGCCGGCCATTTGATAAGGAATGTTGAAAGTCTTGCGTCTTCCGCTGAAGAACTGGCCGAGCTGCTTCATCGCCGAGACTATTACTTTGGAAGGCTTCTCCGGTCTTGCCTTTCTCGGGCCGGTTTCCGCAACTTCTCCTGAATCTGCATTAACTGAATCGGGGAGAATGAACTCAATGTCAAGTGCCTTGGAAAGCCTTGAGAGAGTGTCGGTAAGATTCTTGCTGCCTGCCCAGCTGCATAGGCAGAGGCTCCCTTTTCTGGCGGCCAGATATAGCTTTCCGCAAGGGGAATCGTATTCGTAGATCTTAACTTTTTGCATAGCTTCAGGCATGGCCTTTTATGCCATTTTCCCAAAGTTACGAAAAGTTGCGGGAATAACCTAACTAATAGCCGATTTTGCGCTTGCTTTCCGGCTTGTCCGAGATGGATTCCGCCTTGCACATTTCCCTCAGCTCGCGGTATGTAGGCTCCTTGCCGCTGATAAGCCCGGCTACCGTTTTCTTGCGCGCAATGTTCTCAATCTGTCCGCCGGAGAAATCAAACTCCGCTGCAAGTTTCTTGGCCTGAGACGGTTTCAGCTCCGGAATCATGGATTTCCATATCTGGCACTTAACCTTAGCATCAGGGTTGGTGAAACGCAGCTTGTAGAGGAACCTCCTGTCGAAGGCCTTGTCGAAGTTGCCGGTAAGGTTGGTGGTGGCTATGAGAATGCCTTCCAGATCCTCCATTTCCTGAAGGATGATGTTCTGGATGCTGTTCTCCATCTTCTCAACAGCCCTTTCGGCTCCACTCTGGCGGATTCCAAAGATGGCGTCAGCCTCGTTGAAAAGCAGGATAGGGGTTTTGCTTCCAGACTTGACACACTCGCGGTACATATTGAATACCCTGCGTATGTTCTTCTCGCTTTCTCCCACCCAGCAGCTCTTGATTTTGGCCACGTCAATCATGAAAATGTCTCTGCCGCTCTTGCGGGCCATCTGGTACACAGACTCTGTCTTGCCGGTTCCAGGAGAGCCGTAGAATAGGCAGGTAAAGCCGGTTCTCATACCCCTTTTCCTCAGCGATTCCATAATGCTCTTCATGCGGTCCTCCTCAAAAAGGTCCTCCAGAGTTTGAAGCTGCTTCTGCTGCTCCTTGCTGAAAAACAGCTCCTTGGCATCAATGTCACTTGCTTTGATAAGGGAAGATGCGCTTACCTTGACTTTGTTTTCGTTCTTCTCCCTGGTGTATCCCACATCCTTGAAGATTTCCTCCTTGGCAGTGTTGGTGATGTGGAAGGAGTCCCTGCTGAAAATACTGCCCTCAGGAACGGGTTCAATCACATTCTTATTCTGTAGCAGAAGGGATTCGTTCTTGAACTTGTTCCTCAGAAGAGGCATTGATTCCGTATCGATGTAATCGTCCAAATCCTCGAAGGTTACGTTATCGTCATCGTTGAACCAGTAAAAATCAATCATCAGATACAGCATTGTCTTTTCCAGATTGCTGGCATTGTCTGCATATTTCCTGAATGCAGTGCTGAAACTGGTTTCCTTGTTGTTGAGGAGGAGCTGATTCATATCATCCACAAAATCCTCCATTTCCATGTCCTCTTCCTTCAAATTGGATAACTTGGATTTCAGGCGGACAAGCAGTTCTGCGGTATCCAGCCCGGTAACAGCCTCCGGCTCGAGCGGTTTGTTCTGCTTGATTGCCTTCATTGCCTTGGATGTGATTCTACATCCGTTGCTATGCGACATCTTGATGTAACCAGCCTGCTTCATTCCTTCCAAATCGTCATTGAAGGTGAAAAACTCAAGATAATCGATACCGATAGTATTGGAGATTTCCTCATCTTCCACCCTCCCGTACCTGGAAGACAATCTTACCAAGGCAGAAAAGACAAGCACCTGCCTTTCGTTGAGTTTCATCAAATTGCAAAGATGAGACATCTCATCCCCGGCCTTGCTCCTGACAATGTCAAGAATGTCAGACACTTCACGAGACTCTTTCTTCTTGCGCCACTCGGTTCCCCTATAGGCCTTGTCGATGGCGCGAATACATTCTATAATGGTTTTCTTCATCATATTCCTTATCTATATACCCCTCATCAGTCAAATTATTTCACCGGTGAGAGATTTTTTTCTCCGATACAAAGAAAACCATTGTCTTTGCCAAAAAATGGCAGACCGTGAAGGGGGAAGTTATTTGTAGATTTTTTCCATTTTCTTCACCTCGGAAATGATGTCTTCCCGGAATTCTTTTGGCGACAGAACTTCCACACTGGCCCCGTAGCGTAGAATTTCCTGCCTGAAGTCGAATGTTGGTGCCACAAAGTACCGGAAAACAGTATAATCTTCTTTTTCCTCAACGATTTCCTGGGAATGGTGAAGAGGCAGAGACTTGAAATACTTGGCCTGTACAGGATCGACACGGATCTCTATGGTGCAAGGCTTGATGTCGTCAGACGCAATGATTCCAAAGTAGGAGTAAAAGAATTCCCTGGCATCAAACTTTGAGGGAACCTGGAGTTTAGTTTTGGTCGGCGATATGTTCTTGATACGGTCAAGTGAATAGATGCGGGGTTGCTTGTAGTCCTGGCTGCGGGCCAGAAGATACCATCTCTGCTTGAAAAGTTTCAGGCAGTAAGGGTGGGCAGTGAACGTAGATGCTTCCTCTTTCCAATAACTCTGGTATGTGAGTTCTATGGCTCTTTCTTCCTTCATTGATTCAATGATTATATTGAGCCACTGTCCGCTGGAAGGAATGTTCTCCACAAGAATCTTGTCGTGCAGGCTGGCGCTTTCTCCCATAAGGTTGTTGACCAGCAGGCAGTCCAGCATCCATTCCTTTATGCTCCCGTCTGAAAGACCGTCAGTTGAGATGTAATATCCATCCGGCCTGTCATATTCTATCGTGATGCCGAATGTATCCTCAATTGCCTTCCGGTGGTTGTGAAAGGTCCTTTCGCTGAGACTCTCACCGTTCAGATTATAAGGGCTGAGCTCCCACTTTTCGCTCAGTTCCGCCAAAGTTATGTGCCCGTGCCTCTTGATGGTGTCTATCAGCCACATATACCTGTTAAAATAATTCTGTGCCATAAGTTCCAGATCCTATTGTTTACTCTACTATGCAAATATAATGAATAACCCTGCCAAAAAGTAGCAGAGTAAAAAGTTTCACTGCTATTCTTTGGCAGATTTCTCCCTTTTCTTTGCCGTTTGATTTAAGTAATTGTTATAACGTTTTAGGTTTTCTTTATAACGATATCTATATAGAATATCCTATGTGATATTACTATGAGTATTAAGCTATAGTGAAATAGTTGTCGGATAATCATTAAAGAGTATCTATGATATATCTATAGGTGTGCTAAAATAATTGAAAATCAATTAATTAAATTGTTTGCCGAAAAGAATTGTTTGCTTATTATTGCAGACGGATTTAACTTATTTTAACATGGAAGAGAGAAGAGACATTGTTATTTATCAGTCTGAGGACGGGCTGGTGAAAATGGAAGCCATGGTGGATGCTTCCAACGAGACTATCTGGGCCACCCAAAAGGCAATTGCCAAACTTTTTGCTACAACACCCCAAAACATAACAACTCACATTGGGAATATATATCAAGTTGGTGAGTTGCAGACAGATACAACTTGTAAAGATTTTTTACAAGTTCAAAACGAAGGTGGTCGTACCGTTAAAAGAAAATTATCATACTATAATCTTGACATGATTATTTCTATTGGCTACAGGGTAAATTCTGTGCGGGCAACAAAGTTCCGTATCTGGGCTACGGGAATAATCAAGCAGTATATGTTAAAGGGTTATGCCGTGAACAGGAGCCTTGTCTCCGAGCAGAAATATGAAGACCTGAAGAGTGCGCTGGGACTCCTGGAGAATGTGTTCAGCAGGGAACTTGTGCTTTCATCAGACCAAGCAACGGGCTTGTTCGATGTTATCAGAGACTACACATACGCCCTAGACACTCTGGATTCGTACGACTATCAGAGTCTGAATATAACAGATACAACTTCTCCGGAGCGTTTCCACGCAACTTATGACAATGCAATGGAAGCTATTAAAAGCCTGAAGGAAAAGTTTGGAGGAAGCAGCATTTTCGGAGTAGAAAAGGATGCAAGTTTCCGTAGCAGCATAGGTCAGATCTATCAGACGTGGGATGGCAAGGATTTGTATCCGAGCATTGAGGAAAAAGCAGCAATGCTTCTGTATCTTGTTGTCAAGAACCATTCCTTTGTGGACGGTAACAAAAGAATCGCTGCCACATTGTTTCTCTGGTTCATGCAAAACAACGGCATTCTGTACCGTATGGACGGCACAAAGCGCATCGCTGATGCAACATTGGTTGCCCTTACTCTGATGATTGCGGAGAGCCGTACAGATGAGATGGATACAATGGTAAAGGTTGTAGTCAGCCTTATTAACCGACGAAACTAACGGGAAGAAACGGATATTAAAGAATCTGGATGGCGATGCGGGCGCAGGCTTCAGCGTCTGCCAGGGCGTGATGATGATGCTCCAGGTTATAGCCGCAGAGTTCTGAAATTGTTTGGAGCTGATGGTTCTCCGCATCCGGGAAAGCTTTTCTGGATGCTATGAGAGTGCAGTAGAAAGGATATTCCGGATAATCCATCTGATAGCAGCGGAAGACGGCTTTCAGACAGGATTCATCAAAGGCTTTGTTGTGGGCGACAAGTGGCAGGGTAGGTGAACCGAGAATTCTGGCATCCTCGTCGCTGAGGGTTATCAGCTTCTCAACCTCCTTCCAGACCTTCGGGAATACCGGAGCCTCCTCTGTGTCTGTTCTGCATAGGCCGTGAACCTGAGTGCAGAACCAGTTGTAATAGTTGGGTTCCGGCTGAATAAGCGAATAAAACGTGTCCTTAATCTCTCCGTTTCTGACAATTACAAGGCCTACGCTGCAAACGCTTGTCATCTCGAAGTTTGCCGTTTCAAAATCTATAGCCGCAAAATCTCTCATTGTTTTTGAATGATCTCAATGGCAAAGATACGGTCTTTCCCTGCCAAAATCTGGCAGGAATTCAGAATATGTCTGCATAGCGGCGGATATCTCTCCTCCTCTGCAGGAAACGTGTTGCTTCCATTTGCAGGATAGAACGTCTGTGGTCGGTTTCCTGCCAAAGCGGAGTGTGGGTTGCAAATTCAGTGAGGTTGTTATACAACTCCCAGACTTTTAGGCTAGACATCGCAAGGCGCTTCTTTTCAACTGTGTCTAGGTTATAGCCTCTGTCGCTGTACATTTTCATTTCTTCATAATATGGATTAATGATGCTGATCTGATCTTTTTCAAGGCGAAGTTGCTGCAGTTTCTCTTTCACTATAGACAACTCCGCCATAGAAGCACGGCATTCCATTGCCGTCAACGCTTTTGCCTTGAATCTCTCAAATACCGGATCTGCACCCTTGCTGAAAGCTAAAGTCCCTAGCAAAGCGTTTACCGCAACATTGTTGGTAGAATAGATTCTGCTGATGGAATCTTCTTCCGTAACGATTTGCCCGTTTGAGCAAACGACTCTTTCCAGGTATCTCCCCAGCTCAACATTTCCCAGACTCCATTTCATATAGTAGTTGTTGGTAATGAATTCTTCTCCCACTTCATCTTTTAATAAATTGTGGGTAAGGTTTTGATAAATCGGGTTATTGCTTTGCATTTTCAGTATTAAACCTGCCCCGTCGTTGCTCTTTTCATAGCTGGCGGGAGAGAGGTTCCCTGCATCCATTACCAGCTCGGCGATGTCAAAAAACTGTTCAGCCATAATAGCCTCTTGTTGTAGAACAATGGCATCGCAGACGACCTTCTTTTTCGGATCTGCAACCAAAGCAACCTTTGTTTCCTTGGTCAGAGACTCAGCTGTGGCAAGATAGTTCCAGAAGAAATGCATATTGCTGGTGCCATAGGCTTTCTCTATGGATCTTCCCTGCTTCTTTTTAAAGCCAATCATCTCGTCAAGGACCTGGGTTGCAGTCTTGCTTGCCTTGATTTCAATTCCGCCAACGGACAGCACATCTTTGTCCAGTTTCTTGATCTGCGCAAGGTCTACTATCCTGAAGGGATGCTGGTTCGTGATCTGCTCTTTTTTCAGCCTGTAAAAATCTTCAGTTGTCATAATCGTTGAAATACTAGGTTATTATGTTAAGTTTCAGTGTCAAAAAGAAGGTCAAACTTGTCTGCATAGTCCCGCATGCTTCTGGAGGCCTCGCTCTGCAGCTTCCTTATCTGTTTGTCCTGATTAAACCTGTCCCGGTCGTAGAAAACATCTCCCGTGGTGCTTAAATCGTAGTATAGGCGTACTCCCACATCTCCTCGGCGATGCTTGGAAAAGACTATGTACCTGTTTGAGTAAATGTTCTTCGGGTTATCCAGCCTCAATTCCATCATTGCGGTGATGGAGTGCTTTAACCTGTTGGATCCCACAAAGTTTCCCGTCTTTGTAACTTGCTGGATCGTGAGAAATGTGGTATTCTTTCCGCACAGGTTGTCTCCTTTGTTCTGCTGCTTGATCATCTGCAGGAGAAGGCTTTCCGTTTTCTTGTTTGTGATGTTCCTTTCTTCCTTGATAATTCCCTGCAGTTCGATAAAGGAGTCTATTGCAACTACATCCCATCCATCCACAAGTATGGAATCCAGTGTCTCCAGGGTATTGGCACTCCCGTTTTGATAATCCGGTTCAACAAACAGAATATCAATGTCCTGAAACTTAGGATATCGCTGAACATAAATGGCCAGATCTATCTCATTCATCTCCGCACTGACAAACAGGCATTTAATACCCGGCTGTTCTCTTTTCAGATTGGACAGCATATCCAGAATAACGGTTGTCTTTCCCACTCCGGGATCCCCGATGACCATATAGTTTACTCCTTTCGGGAGTCCATTCAGGGTACAGAGAAGCTCGTCAAGCACAGACCCAGTCATGTAGTTCTGAAACAGCGAGGGATTGAACTTTACATCCCTCATCCTTACAA
>JAFYZX010000067.1 GCA_017548505.1 Bacteroidales bacterium
AAGTGCTGGATTAAGTGCTGTTGCGCCAATGGCAATATTCCAAGTTGCAGCAGCAGTCACAGGACAGTATTATATGAACATCATAACAAAGCAGTTAAAAAAACTAGATGAAAGCGTTCAGACTATTCTTCAAAAGATAGAGTCAAATAATCGAGGGGAGTTGAGAACTATCCAATCAAACATTGCAGCCTTAGCTCATCAAAATCAATACACTCCGGATGATCTCGTTATGATTAGACAATATATGCACAAAACTCTTGTCCTTTACTATAACTATGTGGATCAAATTAAGGGGAAAACCACTGAAGAAGAAATAAAGAGAATCATTGTTACCAATTCTGCAACTCATGCTAAAGATATTAGACTAACAAAAGAGAACCTTGAACAAAAAGACCTCCAGTATTTGTGCGATATAGCCGAAACTGCTTTTAAAACATTTTCACTACTGGAGATCATTTATTTTAAGATGCTGTGTCTCTCTGGACAAAGCGATCCAGCATACTTAGCAAAGGTTGATAGTATTATTCTTTCATTTAAAACAAACCAGTTTGAGGATACTGAGTATATAAAGGGTATTTGCAAACTTCAAAGTAAGGTAAAAGATCGTATTAAGAAGGCACAGAAAGAAGCTGCTTCATATAATGATAAAATAGATAAACACAATGTAGATATAAATCAATATTTTCAGAGGTTGTTAGATCGAAGTGACGAGCAATTAAAAGAGCTTAAACTTACACGTCAAAGCATAGTTCAAAAATTTGACCAAAAACAAGAACTCTACTATGATGCGACAGACCCTAATAACATTAAGGTCTACTATAAGGAACTAACTGATTAAGAGTAAATAGTCTTTAGAACTATTCCTAATATTTGTATTGTTATGGGAAAGATTTTTAGTATCCAACTAGCACTGATTTGTTTCCTGGCGGGCATTCTGTCAACCGGAAACAATCCAGGCGTGCCTTCAGAACAAAAACAAGAACGTATGATTTCAAGTATTGACACAGACGGGAGCTGGGTGTTCCTGTATGATGAGAAAGGGAATAAGTACAAAACATTGACTGCCAGCTATGTGGGAGAAGTAAAGGGCTGGAGCTCAACATTCTTCGTTTCCAGAAACGGCAGTTGGATATACCTTTGGGACAGCAACGGAAACAAGTACAGAACCCTTACTTACTCCTATGTCGGAGATGTAATAGGAGTAGCAGGAGATACTTTTACATCACGCAACGGCAGCTGGATTTACACCTGGAACAAAAAAGGAGACAAAATCAATACCCGAACGGCCCATTAAGATGAAAGTACAGAAGACAAACGCGGCCAGGATACTGGACAGGGAGAAGGTGGCTTATTCCCTAATCCCGTATAAGGTGGATGAGGAGCATCTGGATGCTGTGCATGTGGCGGCAGAGCTGGGTGAGGATATATCGTGCGTGTTCAAGACACTTGTGCTTAAAGGAGACCGAACCGGGCACTTTGTGTGCGTGATTCCGGGAGACAAGGAGGTGGATTTGAAGGTGGCCGCCAAGGCATCGGGGAACAAAAGCTGCAGCCTCATTCCAATGAAGGAACTGCTGCCCACAACTGGCTATATCAGAGGCGGATGCTCTCCTGTAGGGATGAAAAAGGCTTTTCCTACATATATACATTCTACATGCCAGGAACTGGAGCAGATGTATGTAAGCGCCGGAATGCGCGGACTCCAGTTCAAGATTTCTCCATCAGATCTTATAAAGGTTACCAAGGCAACGGTCTGCCCGTTATTTGAAGAGTGAACCGGTGGTCCAGGCGTGGTGTCACCGGTATCAGTTTTTGCCTAAATGTGTTACCGGTGGTCCAGGCGTGGTGTTACCGGTGCTGCAATATATCCGTTGTTTGAATAATGGGCTCTGGGTTGGTTGGAAAGGGAAGTTTTGCTATATTTGTCCTTGCATATACAGTACGAGGTCGTACTTTTTATGGTTTGAGTAATTGTACGGCCTTATGTTGTTTGACTTAATAGTTTAATATACCTATGGAACCTACTCAAAAAACCGAGGTTGTCCGTAACAGGACCACCTTTTCTGATTTATGGAAGAAAGAAGACTGGCTGGCAGTGTGGATTGGAGTTGTGATGATAGTGGTTGCGGCCATTGCAGTTCTTTCAAAAGCATTTGATTTTACGGCACTTAACTTTTCAAAATGGCATCTGTGGGAGGATGTTCCCGAGAAGGCATCCCTGCTTTCTCAGATGAGCGGAGTGTTCTGGACAAAACTCATAAGAACGTTCCTGGTGCTGGCGATTCTGTTTGCAATCGGCATAAAGCTCCAGGGAGAGAAAGTCTCAAAGTTTCTGCCGGCATTCCTTGCACTGTTTATCCTGGCAATCATCGTTAGGATCGTGAGCGCAGAGTTCACTTTCAACCGCTATCTGGAATGGGCATTCTGGGCACTGATCATAGGCCTTCTGATTTCCAATACCGTAGGAATTCCTAATTGGCTGAAACCGGCAATCAGGACCGAGTTCTATATCAAGACCGGTCTGGTGATAATGGGATTCTCAGTTCTGTTCTCCAACATTGCAAAGTTCGGTCTTTACGGCCTGGGTATTGCGTGGATCGTAACCCCTATCGTGATAATCTTCATGTGGTGGCTTGGAACCAAAATCTTCAAGATGGACAACAAGCCGCTTGTGATTACACTGGCCTCGGCGACAAGCGTTTGCGGAACATCAGCCGCTATCGCTACAGGTGCCGCCGCAAAGGCAAAGAAGGAAGACCTTTCGCTTGCTATTTCCATCTCCATTATCTTCACAATTCTGATGATGGTGTTCGAGCCTATGATTATCCGCTGGACCGGAATGAGCCAGATAATGGGAGGCTCCCTGATAGGCGGAACAGTTGACTCGACCGGAGCGGTTGTGCTTGCAGGAAGCGCCCTCGGAGCTGAGGCCGAGCAGGCAGCGGTCCTGGTAAAGAGCATCCAGAACATCCTGATTGGTTTCATCGCATTCTTCGTGGCTCTGTTCTTTGCAACGAGAGTTGACCGTCAGCACGGCCAGAGAGTTGGAGCAAGTGAGATCTGGTACCGCTTCCCTAAGTTCATCATCGGTTTCTTTGCGGCATCCCTCGTGGCTTCGTTCATCATACTTCCTATCTACGGAAGCGAAAACGTTGGAGCCATCAACAAAGTGCTGGACCAGTACAAGAACTGGGCGTTCGTTCTGGCATTCACAAGCATAGGTCTGGACACCAACTTCCGCCAGATTATCAAGAAGATGCAGGGTGGAAAGGTTCTGTGGCTGTATGTGATCGGACAGGTATTCAACATTGCACTTACGTTCCTGGCAGTATGGCTGCTTCTGAGTGGCAAGTTCTTCCCTGTTCCGGAACTGGACAACTACAGCGGCAAGAAGCCTGAGCCAAAGGTTGTGGAGGCTCCGGCCCCTGCAAAGACCACAATGAATATTGCTCCGGTGGCAGATACTTACCTGATTACCAACGAACTGTAACGTTGGTCCTGTAGGATTTTCGCTACAGGACCATATACTTATATCGCTGAGTATCTGCAACTTGTCCGCCACTACAATGAAAAAGACCGGCAAGATCATTATCAGGACAGTGACCATCGTGATGGTGGCCGCTGTCTTGCTTTGTGCCCTGTGGATAATGAAAAACCGCCTTGGCCTCAGCGATAAGCACGACTTTGGTGCGGGAGCGTATTACTATGCAGACATTCCTGACTTTGACAAGGTCATCAGCGACAAGGGAATTGCCACCAGTATTCCGATGTGGATTTACATTGTACTTTTCCTTGCCTGGGGATGGCTGATGTGGAGGCTTTGGTGCTGGATTGACCGTTCCCGCTGATTTTTTTCATATATTTGAAAGTTGTGCATATAATGAGAATATGAAAGACAAGATTATACTTACCGGAGACAGGCCAACGGGGCGTCTCCACATCGGACACTATGTAGGATCCCTCAAGGGCAGGGTTGAACTTCAGAACGCTATGGACTATCAGGATATGTTCGTGTTCATAGCGGATGCCCAGGCACTTACAGACAACTTCGATAATCCTGAGAAGGTACGCCAGAATATCATTGAGGTGGCTCTGGACTACCTGAGCGTGGGGCTGGACCCAAGCAAGATCACCATCTTCATCCAGAGCATGATTCCTGAACTTACTGAACTGGCGTTCTACTATATGAACCTTGTAACCGTTGCCCGTCTGCAGAGAAACCCTACCGTGAAGACAGAGATTGCAATGAGGGGCTTCAGCAAGGCAGACCGCACAGACGAGGCCGGCACAGAAGTAAAGGACGATCAGCACACTGTGTTCGGAAGCGGACTTCCAGTGGGATTCTTCACATACCCTATATCACAGGCAGCTGACATTACGGCATTTAAGGCCACTACCGTTCCGGCTGGAGAAGACCAGAAACCGATGATCGAGCAAACCGTGGAGATTGTACGCAAATTCAACAGCATCTACGGAGAAACTCTCGTGGAGCCTGAGATTCTGCTTCCGGCCAACAACGCCTGCCACAGGCTTCCGGGCATAGACGGTAAGGCCAAGATGAGCAAGAGCCTGGGCAACTGCATCTATCTCTCAGAGCCGGCAGATACCCTGGCTAAGAAGGTTATGAGTATGTACACTGATCCTCTCCATATCTCCATCAACGACCCGGGACATCTGGAGGGCAACACAGTGTTCACCTATCTGGACGCATTCTGCCGCCAGGAGCATTTCGGAATGTTCCTTCCTGAGTATCCGAACCTGGATGAGCTCAAGGCTCATTACCAGAGAGGAGGACTTGGAGATGTCAAGATCAAGAAGTTCCTGGGCAAGATCCTGGAGCAGGAACTCGCCCCTATCCGCGAAAGGCGCAAGGAATTCGAGAAAGACATACCGGAGGTTTACAACATGCTCCGCAAGGGCAGCGAAAGAGCTCGCGAAGTAGCAGCCAAGACTATGGATGACGTTCGCAAGTCGATGAAAATTAACTACTTTGAAGACAAGGCTCTCATTGCCTCTCAAGCAGAAAAATACAGACAGCAACAATAACAGCCACTCAACACTTCAAATATGAAAAAGACAATTCTGGCAATAATCTGCCTTTTGATGATGTCATCCGCAGTTTCCTTTGGACAAACCAAGAACAACCCAAAGGTTGGAGACATGTTCATAGACTTTACCGTCCAGCAGGATCCGGAAAACCCTAACAGCAAGGTATCGCTGAGCAATTATGTGGGAAGAGGGAAATGGGTTGTGGCGGATTTCTGGGCAAGCTGGTGCCATTGGTGCATAAAGGAGATTCCTACTCTCAAGAGAATTTTCAACGACTTTCCAAAAGAAAAGGTCACCGTACTCAGCATTGCAGTGTGGGACAAACTTTCAGACACCAAGTTATCTGCAAAGCAAAACGGCGTTGTTTGGTCCCAGATAGTTAATACTGGAGACATTGCTTCAGACGCTTATGGTTTTGGAGGAATCCCTTACATAGTGGTATTTGACCCTCAGGGAAAAATAGCAGCCATTAACTTAAGGGGAGATAAGCTTTACGGTTTTGTCAAGGAATCCGTTGAGAAATAACAATTATTGAATGTCTCTTCTTAAGATAAACAACCTGTCTCTGGGCTACGGGGAAAAGTGTATTTTCTCCGGCATAGATGCCTGTGAAGATGAAGGTTGCCTGATTGCGCTTCTGGGAAGCAACGGAAGAGGCAAATCCACGCTTCTGCGTACGATTGCAGGGCTGGAAGATATATGGAATTCTGATGAGAATAAAGAGGCTTCTATTCTCTATGACGGAAAGCCTCTGAAGGATTATTCCAGGAAAGAAATCAGCGCTCTGGTTTCTTTTGTAAGCCCCCTTACAGACAGGACCAGATACCTGACTGTCAAGGATATGGTGGCAATAAGCAGCTACTGGCGCACAAACTGGATCGGGGCATCCAACCCTGAAGAAGAGAAGCGTATTGAAGAGGCGCTTAAGATGGTAGGACTGGAAGGTTTTTCCGGAAGGGATTGCACCAGCCTCAGCGATGGAGAATACCAGAGGGCGACCATAGCCGGAGCCCTGGTCCAGGACAGCAGGATCATTCTTCTGGATGAACCCACGGCATTCCTGGATGTGGCAAACAAGTTTCTGGTTACAAGGCTGCTGAAGAAGATTGCACACAGGGATCAGGACAAAAAACTCATCATATTCTCCACTCACGACCTTCAGTTGGCCCTTCAGATCTGCGACAGGCTTTGGGTAATGACAGAAGGCGGCTTCTTCACCGGAACACCGAAGCAGATGGTTGAGGACGGAAAGGTTGAAAAGATGTTTGATGTCGAAGGCGTAAGGTTCGACAGACAGAAACTGGCTTTCGTTCCAAATGAAGGATAGATAATTTATTAGCAATGAGTAAGATACGTATTACACGGGAATTCAGTTTCGAGGGAGCTCACGCTCTGGGAGGCTACGACGGAAAGTGCTGTCATATTCACGGGCACTCGTACCGTCTGGCAGTTACCGTAACGGGGGAGCCGGTCGCTGAGGAAAACTCTCCAAAGAAGGGAATGGTGATTGATTTCACAGACCTGAAAAAAATTGTGGGAGAGAATATCATAGACAAGTTCGACCATGCGCTGGTAATGAGACGGGACGCTCCGCTTGCACAGGAGATCCAGAATGTTTACGGCAATGTGGTTGTGGTTGATTTCCAGCCGACAAGTGAGATGCTGGCAATCCATTTCGCCGATGTGATTTCCGGTCTGCTTCCTCGGGGAGTAAAGCTTTATAGCGTCAAGCTCTGGGAAACAGAAAAGAGCTGTGCCGCCTGGTACGCCGCAGATAACAGGTAATTTTTATGAACAAGGTTTTCCTCATAGACGGCCACGCGCAGATATTCAGGATGTACTATGCCTTTATGCGTCATCCCCTCATAAATTCCAAAGGGATAGACACATCCATACTCTTCGGCTTTACCAAGATGGTGCTGGAACTGATAAACAGGGAGCATCCTACGCATCTGGCCGTGGCGTTTGACCTGCACGCGGAAACGTTCCGCCACAAGGTCTATGGGGAATACAAGGCCAACCGTCCGCCGGCTCCGGAACTTGTGGTGGACGCTCTGGAACCTCTTAAGGAAATCCTCAAGGCACTGAACATTCCGGCTCTGGGGATGGAAGGATTTGAGGCCGACGATGTAATCGGTTCCATGGCAAAGCAATGGGCATCAGACTCTTGCGATGTGTATATGGTTACCCCGGACAAGGATTACGGCCAATTGATAGACTCTCATATCTTTCAGTACAAGTTCCCGAAAGGATCTGCAACGGAAGTGGAGATTGTGGACAGGGAAAAGATCTGCTCATATTACGGGATAAAGTCTCCTGAAAATGTTATTGACATACTGACAATCTGGGGAGACGCTTCTGACAATATCCCGGGAGTAAAGGGCATTGGAGAAGTCGGGGCAAAGAAACTCATCGGAACTTACGGCAGCATAGATAATCTTCTGCAGCACCTTGACGAACTTCCTCCAAAGCAGAAAGAAAAGATTCAGGAAGCCTCATCCCATCTGGATATGAGCCGCTTCCTCGTTACAATAAAGACAGACATAGATCTTCCTGTGGCTCTGGATGACATTAAGATAGAAGGGGCAAACCAGGCGGCGGTTGACAGCGTATTTGCAAAGTACGAGTTCTCGTCTTTGAAGAAAATGATTGCCTCCTATTCGGAGACACCTGCGGATGACATGCCGGCAGACGATTTCCCTGAGGATGACGCAGCTCCATCCGGCAATTATTTTAACAGCTATGTTCCTGAGGAGAAGGCCTCTGCCGAGAATATAGATATTCCTTCGATCAAGTTTGTGGAGTTCAATTCCATTGTCGAGACAGCTAAGAAAAACGGAGAGGTTTCCTTTATTGCGGAACCTACCGGAAGAATCATTCTGGGCACTTTGGACAACGGTTCCACAAGGCAGAAACCAAAAGGGCTTGCCTGGGCAGGGAAACCGGATTCCGATGTAGTTTCCTTGATTAAGGACAGTTCCGTAGCCAAGACCGGATGCAACCTGAAGGATTCAGTACGCCAGATTGCCTCAGCGATGGAGTCAGGCGTTGAAGACCTTGTGGACGGTTTTTCAAAATCCCCTATTTACGATATCGCCCTGCTTCACTATCTGATAGATCCTGAGGTCAGCCATTCCCCTTCCTTCATTCTCAAACAGCAGTTTGGAGTGGATACAAAAGGCCTCGCGCAGCAAAAGGAAGAGCCTGCCCAGATGGATCTCTTCTCCCAGGAAGAAGAGGAAGATCCGGCAAAAGACGAGGCTCTGGCAAAGGAATGCGTTCTATATATCTATCTGAAGGACAAGCTATATGAACAAGTTTCAAGGGTTTCTCCGGAAGGAGGAAACCTTTACAGCAAGATAGAAATGCCGCTGATAGGCACTCTGGCAAAGATGGAACTCTCGGGAGTGAAGATTGATACTGCCCAGCTTACGGATTACAGCAAGGCTCTCACTTCCCAAATGAACGAGATAGAGCTCAAGGCCAAAGAGCTTGCAGGAGATTCCTCCATTAACCTATCTTCCCCGAAGCAGGTTGGAGAACTGCTTTTCGAGAAACTCAAGATATCTACTGAAATCAAGAAGACTCCAAAAGGCAGCTACCCTACCGACGAGAACACTCTGAGGTCTGTTGCCGCGGCCCATCCGATTGTTGAGGAAATACTCGAATACCGTAATTTCAAGAAGCTTCTTTCCACATACGCAGATGCTCTCCCGGCATTGGCAAGCAGCCGCGACGGAAAGATACATACTACTTTCAACCAAGCGCTTACTGCAACGGGAAGACTGTCTTCCAACAACCCGAACCTGCAGAACATACCTATCCGCACCGAAAGGGGCAGGGAAATCCGCAAGGCCTTCATACCGTCATTTGAAGACGGCTACATTGTAAGTGCGGATTACTCCCAAATCGAACTGAGGCTTATGGCCCATTTCAGCGGGGACGAGCATCTGATCGCGGCTTTCAACAGCGGGGAAGATGTCCACAGGGCAACTGCGGCAAGATTGTTCGGAGTGGATGCAAAGGAGGTTACAGACGAGATGAGGCGTAAGGCAAAAACCGTGAACTTCGGCATCATTTACGGCATCTCGTCCTTCGGTCTAGCGGAAAGGATGGAGATTGGGGTTGGTGAAGCCAAGACCTTCATAGAGAACTACTTCAAGATGTATCCTGGAGTAAGTTCCTACATTGCTGACACTGTGGAAAGGGCCCATAGCAGAGGATTCGTTGAGACCCTCTACGGAAGAAGGCGTTACCTGAAGGACATTAACTCCCGCAATGCCAACGTGCGCAAGTTCAACGAGAGAAACGCCGTCAACGCCCCTCTTCAGGGCAGCGCCGCGGACATCATAAAGATAGCGATGGCAAACATCTCCAGCAGGCTGGATAAAGAGCATCTTCAGAGCAAGATGATCCTTCAGGTTCACGACGAGCTTGTGTTTGACGTGCACCCTCAGGAGAAAGACATCGTGATGGAAACTGCCCGGGCAGAGATGGAAAGTGTAGCAAAACTCAAAATAAAACTTATAGCAGAATGCGGTTATGGCAAAAACTGGCTTGAAGCACATTAGAAGTAAAGAGTATATGGACGTAGCCCAGATTGTAAGCTACGCCAAAGATGGTCAGCAGCTGGCCTTTACCATGCTCTTTGACAGGTACTACGTACAGCTTATGAATTACCTCAAGCGTAACTTCACCTCCATTCAAAAGGAACTCAGTGAGGAAGTGGAGGATATTTGTATGGATACCTTCAACAAGGCTTTTATGAACATTGCCTCATACGACGAGAGGTACAAGTTCTCAACCTGGCTCTACAGGATTGGCCTGAACTGCCTGACCGATTTCCTCAGGCGCAGCCACAATTCTATCATCGATACCAGCGCTTCGGATAGCGGAGAAGTCGGCAATGTCCTCTCGCCGGACACTCCAGAGGAGAATCTGATCGTGAGCCAGCAGATAGAAAAGACCATGAAGGCCATTGACCGCCTTCCGGATATTTACAAGGACGTAATGCTGCTTTACATAGAGGGCTATGCGCTGGATGACATCGCAGATGAACTGGACATTTCCCTTTCCAACACCAAGATCAGGGTAAAGAGGGGCAAGGATTTCTTGGCAGAAGCTCTCAAAGACAGCCCTTTGGCACAGAAACGCTCCAAGAAGGCAGCAGAGGGAAAGAAGAAAGCCGCCGCAAAGAAAACCACAAAGACAACGGCAAAAAAGCCAGTGAAGAAAGCAAAGAAATAGCAGATGAACCCGGAGGTCATATACAAGTATTTCCCTGATCTTTCGCAGAACCAGAGGGAGCAGATAGAGAAGCTCGGTCCATTGTACAGGGACTGGAACTCCAGGATCAATGTCATCAGCCGAAAGGATACGGATAGCTTTTATCTGCACCACGTTCTGCATTCCCTGGCAATCGCCAAGTTCATCGCTGAGTTCCTTCCGGAACTTCAGGCAAAGATGACAGACTCCAAATCCTCAATTAAGGTTATGGATGTCGGTTGCGGTGGAGGTTTCCCCGGCATTCCGCTAGCAATCATCTATCCTCAGGCTCAATTCCTACTGGTAGATTCAATAGGCAAGAAGATTAAGGTTGCGCAGGCTGTCGCCGATGCCATTGGCCTGAAGAATGTTACAACCCTTCATTCCAGGGCGGAAGAGGTTAAGCAAAAGTTTGATCTCGTTGTTTCCAGGGCTGTCACCTCCCTGGATAACTTCATCCCTTGGGTAAAGGGAAAATACACGGAAGGCATCCTCTATCTCCAGGGCGGAAACCTGGATGAGGAAATCGCACAGGCAGAAAAGAAATGCAGAATCCGCCCATCCGCAATCTTCCAGAAAGAGATAACAGACTGGTTCTGTGATGAATACTTCCAGGAAAAGAAAGTTCTCTTCATAAAATGACAATGATTTTTTTGGTGTTTGGGAAATAAATCTTATATTTGCAGCCCAATTGACGAAAATAATAAAGAGTTAAAGATATGAAACGTACATTCCAACCTTCCATCCGCAAAAGACGCAACAAGCACGGATTCAGAGAGAGAATGAGCACTCCTAACGGAAGAAGAGTTCTCGCTGCACGCCGTCGCAGAGGAAGAAAAAAACTGACAGTTTCTTCTGAGGACAGGTTCTAGGACTTGTCTTCTTGAGGTGAGAGTGAGGCTGGCCAAAAGGTCAGCCCATTTTGTTTTATTGCGCTTCTGTTTTATCTTCTTTTCCGTTGTTTTTGTATATTTGTGTGTTATGGCAAACAAGAAAACTCAGGAAAAAACATCCAAGTACTGGTGGCTGAAGCATCTGGTGCTTGCTGTGATTGCCGCTCTGGCGACGGTATTGCTTCTGTTCTGGATGCTTAAGGGCGTAACCCGCCACGGCAAGACACTGGAAGTTCCGGACCTTACCAACATGACCATCTCCGAGGCTCGCAAGGTGGCAAAAAATAACCATATCAGGATCAAAATCACCGATTCCGTATACATCCCACAGCTGCACGCAGGGCAGGTGCTCAAGCAGACGCCAAGCGCAGGATCGCGCGTGAAGAAGAACCGCAACATTCTGATAACCATTAACTCTCTGGTTCCAATGATGGTAAAGGCTCCGGATGTTGTGGGATATTCCCTGAGGCAGGCAGAGAGCAACCTGCACGCCGCCAACCTTCAGATCGGAAGGCTGAACTATGTGCCGGATATTGCAACCAACAGCGTTATGGGCCAGTCCTACAAGGGAAGGCCTCTGGCTGCTGGAACGGAGATTCCGGCCCAGAGCGAAATTGACCTGACACTTGGCCTGAGCGCATCCGACTGCTGGACAAAGGTTCCTAACCTTTTAACTTTGCCATATCACAGGGTTAAGAGCGAGCTTACCTACAACTCCCTGAATCTGGACAAGATTCTCTTTGACGGAACTGTCCAGACATACGCGGACACTCTTAACTCCATAGTCTATAAGCAGGAGCCGGGCCCTACCATCGGCAACTCCGTGAGAATGGGTACCGGAATTGTTATTTTCCTAACCCTCAACAAAGACCTCGCAGAGCTTAACAAGCAGAATCTCAAGGCAAAAGACCTAGTTAGAGATACCACTATGGTGCTGCCTAAAGACACCGAACTGGAAGAGGTGAAGCCGGAAGAAACTCCGGAAGAGGCAGAGCCGGTAGACAACAACAACAACGACGAGCCCGAGCTTTAATCTATGGGCTCAGCCAAGAAGAAAAATACGGTAAAGACACTTGCAGACAAGCTAAGCAGCCTGCAATCTCCTGATGTGCAGGAGGACGAAGGTTCCGAGTTCTCGGATGACGAGAACGTGGAGGAACTCTTTGAGCACTACAAGTTCATAGTGGACAAGGGCCAGTCTATGATGAGGCTGGACAAGTACATCACCTCCAGGATGTTCGAGACATCCCGCAGCCGTGTGCAGATGGCCGTGGAAGCCGGCTATGTGAGAGTTGGAGGGAAGATTGCCAAATCCAACTACAAGATCAAGCCTCTGGACGAGATAACCCTGGTGTTCCCGTATGAAAAACGGGTAAGGGACATCGGCCCGGAGAACATTCCTCTTGATATAGTCTATGAAGATGACGATGTACTGGTAATCAACAAGGAAGCAGGGATGGTCGTTCATCCTGGACACGGGCATTTCTCTGGAACTCTGGTAAATGCGGTTGCCTGGCATCTTGGGGGGAAGAACGGGATTCTGGTGCACAGGATAGACAAGGATACATCCGGAATCCTGGTCATAGCCAAGAACGAGGAAGCCCAGATGAAACTGGCAAAGCAGTTCTTCGACCATACCACAAAACGCAAATACGTGGCCATCGTCTGGGGCAATGTCGAACAGGACGAGGGCACGATAGAAGGCAATATCACCAGGGATGAATCAGACCGGATGAGGTTTACCGTAACCAAGGACCCGAACAAGGGAAAGCATGCCGTAACGCATTACAGGGTGCTGGAAAGATTTGGTTACGTGACTGTTGTGGAGTGCATACTGGAAACCGGAAGAACCCACCAGATTAGGGTTCACATGAAATATCTGGGTCATCCCCTCTTCAACGACGACCGCTACGGCGGAAACAAGATCCTTCAGGGAACAATCTTTACAAAATACAAGCAGTTCATAGAAAACTGCTTCAGGATCCTGCCCCGCCAGGGACTTCACGCCAAGACTCTGGGATTCGTTCATCCGACTAGCGGAGAGCAGATGAACTTCGATTCCCCTATTCCCGCAGACATGCAGGCTCTCATAGAGAAGATGCGCTCATACGTCAAATCCCGAAACGATATAGAAGAGTAAACATCAGGTAACGCCCGAGGGTGTTGTTTCTGGTATCCTGCCAGTAATTCTCGGCATTGGTTCTGGAAATGGACCTGTTGGATTTAAGAATGTCATATACCTTAACCTTTGCAGTCATCCTTTTCCTGAAAAAAGTTTTTGAAACGGAGGCGTTCCAGATGGTCTGGGACTTTCCGTAACCCTCTGAATATCCGATGAAAAAGCGGTGAGTCACATCCGATGAAATATTCCAGGTTTTGTTTATAGTCCAGTTGAGGCTACCGTTTAGCCGGTTGGTCCACAGGGACAGGTTCTCCAGAGACTCCGAAGAATACCAGGTCCTCCTGTAGGAGAGAACCAGTGCTGCCGTGGCCTCGAAATCATCCAGACGGTAACTGAAGCGGTTGCTAAGGCCCAGGTTAAGGTTTGTGGTGGTGTTTTCCTCAAACTGGGAATTAACGTTCAGGTAACTGATGCCGTTATTCAGTGCAGACCTTGTCCAGAGATTCCAGTAGAAATCAGTATTCGGAATCCTGTAATTATACATCACCCTCAGGTCCAGGTTGTAGATACCCTTGTCGGAATTTATGTACTGCCGCATCTGGACTCCGTCCGCCGTGTAGGTTTTCCGGTTGATTATGCTGTTGGTTGTGTACCTTCCACGGAATGTGACGCTGAACCAGCGGTAGCGGTTTCGCTTGCCCGTACGGTATTCTGTATCAAGGTTGTGCGTAAAGGAAGGATTCAGGCGGTCGTTGCCTTCCTGGATAACCAGAGGGTTGGAATTGTCCTTGAGCGGCAGAAGCTGGTTGAGGGAAGGCTGGGATGTGGTTCCCCGATAGGTTATCCTGAGATATTTGCTGCCGTCGAACCGGTGGATGAACCTAGCTGTTGGAGCAATGTTATAGACCGTGTAGGAAGTGTCTCGTCCCCTGCCGGTGCTTTTGGTTGTAGACGGCTGGAGTGAGGCTCCAAGCATGAAGTTGTAGCGCTTCTCCTGCTTGCGGAAACTCATCTCGTAGCGTCTGGTTGTAAACCATCCTTTGTAGTCTCTTGTCATATCCTCGTCCGGGATATCATACTTTCCGGTTTCCGCATCAAAGTCAAATGTATTCCTCAGCGTGGTTGAACGGCTTTTGGCGCTCCGGTGGGCAAACTGAAGGAAATAGTTACGGCCAAGCGGCTCTGTATAAGTCATATACACCGCATAACCATTGCTGGTGTTCTTGCGGTGATAGAACTGGTCCACATCTTTTGTGCGGTTTATCTCCCCGTTCTTGAAATAGAATGTATTGGAACGATTGGTCCCGTCAGCAGTATTGCGGGAAAAGTTGTAATTCAGGACAAGAGCCATCGTTCTGCCCGGCTTTCCGAGCCTCTGTCTCCATACGAATGTAACCGCTCCCTTTGAGGAACTGTTGTCTCCGAAAGAAGAGCTTGTTCCCCTATTGGTAGAGTCTGCGTTCCTGAGGGTGGAAAAATTGCGCCCGCGGGAGAAATCCCCGCCACCTATCTGAATGTTCGGTTTAAGGGTGAAGGATGTGTTTTCGCTCGGCGAATAGACTGTTTCGCTGTTGAAGCGGTGGCCGTGTGTCTTGTTTCGGTTGGAGTTGCGGGAATGGCTGTACTGGGTAACTTCATCGCTGAGACTGGATACCCTGTCTACAGTCTGCTCGATTACCTGGTCAGAGGTGGAATAGAGGTAACTGTTCTGTGTCTTGATCTTTTTGTTCTTGCTCTCGTAGTTATAGTTGGCTCCACCCATCTTGCTGGCTGTCACCCCGTTGCCTGTTGCGGTATTGCCCACTAGGGAGGTAAGCATATCCATTGCCATATCCCGGAATCCCGCATTGTTGGTGTTGTTGGCGTTGCCTATTACGCTTAGCTGGGAAGTGTTTGTGAACCTTCCGGCAAGCAGCGCTCCCTCATAGCGACGGTCAGACCCGTAGCCCCCTCCAAGGTTTCCAAACCAGTTATCAAAGATTCCGTTCTTAAGGCTCAAATCAAGTACTGTCTCCTCCTCGCCATCGTCTATTCCGGTAAAGCGGGCCTCATCACTCTGACGGTCAAGAAGGCGGATTTTCTCAACTATTTTGGCCGGTATGTTCTTGGAAGCCAACGTAGGATCGTCCATGAAGAACGTTTTTCCGTCTATCATTATCTTCTTTACTTCCTTGCCGTCCGCATAGATTTTTCCGTCCTCTATCTCCACTCCAGGGAGTTTCTTGATGAGTTCCTCCAGCATATCGGCATCCTCAACCTTGAAAGAGGAAGCGTTGAACTCTATGGTATCCTGCTTGACCAGCATCTGGTTTCCGGTAGCGCTTACAGTTATGGAAGACAGCTGGTTGGCGGATGCCAGAAAGACTGTTCCCATATCGTTTGAACCCCGTTTAACATCCACTGTGGCCGTATAAGTCCTGTAACCCACATAATCTATCCTGGCCTCCGCCCTTCCAACGGGAACTCTATGGATAATCGCAACTCCGGAAGAATCAGACTGTGCGTGGCGCTTCGGGTTTGTTTCCCCTATGTACTTGACACTGAACAAGGCAGCCTCTACCGGGGCTTTTGTGGCGCTGTCCAGAACAATGACTTTGAGAGTGTTCTGGGCATAAAGAACATGTCCCCCGCCGCTCATAGTGAGCAAGACGAGGGAGATGATCATAATCCCGATGGAATAAAGAGTCTTCACATTATCTTCTTCTTCCGCCGAATCCGCCAGGTCCACCGCCTGGAGGAGGTCCCATGAATCCGCCTCTGCGGTTGCCGCCCTCACGCATGCTTCTTCCGCCAAAGCTTCCGAAGCGGTAAGTCAGGGTAAACATCACATAGCGGCCGAGGGTATTGTTGGTCACGTCCTCAAAGTAGTTCTCGGAAGTTGTCCTGTAGGTGTTGCGGGACTTGTTGAGAATATCGTAAACCCTTACCTTGAAGGTGAATGCGTTCCTGTAGAAGGTCTTGGAGATTTCTCCGTTCCATATTGTCTGAGGGTCTCCGAAGCCGGCTGAATATCCGTTGTAGAACCTGTAGTTGATGTCTGTTGTAATGTTGAAGGTCTTGAGGAATGTCCAGTTGATGCTTGCGGAAAGTCTATTGGACCAGGTCCTTACATTGTCCATAGTCTTAACGCTGTACCATGCGTTACGGAAATTGGTACCGCCACCAACCCTGGCCTCGAAGTTATCCAGACGGTAGGTAATGTTCGCGTTAAGGTTCAGGTTCAGGTTCTTGGTCTCGTTCTCCACATAGTCTCCCTCGGAAGCCACATAGCTGATTCCGTTGCCGTAGCTCATTCTGGAGAACAGGTTGATGGAGAAGTCGCTCTTGGCTATCTTGGAGTTGAAGAACAGTCCGCCTGAGATATTGTAGATACCCTTGTCTGAATTCACATAGCGGCTGTGGCGCACACCGTCAGAAGTGTACCTCATCTGGTTGATGATGCTCTTTGTAGTGTACTGCAGCTCAACATTCGCACGCAGGAAAGTGAATGTGGCGCGGTTGGAAGAATTAAACTCTCCGCCCACACGGTGGGAGAAAGAAGGATTCAGCTTGTCGTTACCTTCCTGCACATAGAGAGGGTTGGAGTTATCCGGAATAGGAAGCATCTGGTTCAGAGTAGGCTGGCTTGTCCTTCCCCAGTAGTAAACCCTCAGGAACTTCTCCTCGCTGATCCTGTAGTCCAGTCTTGCGGACGGAGCAAAATTTGTCACCGAGTAAGATGTGTCCCTGCCCCTTCCGATGCTGGTGGTCTTGGCAGGAGTTGCGCTCAGACCGAACATGAAGTTGTATTTCTCCTCCTGCTTTCTCAGGGCAAGTTCTATCCTCTGTGTCTGGAAGTTGCCCATATAGCTGCTGGAGTACTCCTCGTTCTTTATAGAATAAGTGTCGGTTACAGGATCGTAGTCGTTGGTATTCTTTACCGTGTTGGAGTGGTTGCGGCTATAACGGTAGGATGTCTGGATGAAGTAGTTCTTTCCAAGAGGCTCCGTGTAGGAGAAGTTTATTCCGAACTGATTGGACCTCTGGTTCTGGTGATACTTCTGGTTTATACCCTCAGTGCTTGAAAGCACCCCGCCCGTAAAGTAGTTTGTCTCGGAGATATTGTAAGCGTCCGAGGAGTTGTTGGAGAAACTGTAGTTGAATCTCAGAGTCATGGTTCTTCCCGGCTTCCACAGTCTCTGCCTCCACATTGCGCTTCCGCCTGCCTGGAAGGAGTTGTTGTCTCCGAAATTGGAGCTGAATCCACGGTTGGTGGAATCCCCGCCTCTCAGAGTGTAGAAGTTGCTCCTCTGGTCAAAATCTCCGTTACCAACTCTTATGTATGGACGGAAGATGAAGGATGTTGCGTCTGTAGGATTGTACTCAATCTCGCTGTCGAACCTGTGGCCGTGAGAAACCGTATTCTGCTTTCCGTCATTCCAGTTTTTCTGCTCAAGAGTCTCGGAAAGCATAGTTGTCCTGTCCTTTGTCTCAAGAACATCCTTGTCTGTTGTTGAATACAGGTAGCTGGAATTTACCTTGAGCTTCTTGTTGTCTGACTGATAGTTGATGTTGGATCCTGCCATCTTGCTGGCGGTAATGCCGTTGCCAGTCCATGAGAATCCCCCTGGTCCGCCGCCGCGGCCGCCCATATTCATTCCGCCCATTCCGCCGCCGGACATCATCACGCTCATCATTGAGCCTGCCATATCGTTGAAACCGCGGTTATTGGTGTTGTTGGCGTTGCCGAGCAGACTTATCTGAAGATTCTTGGTAAATCTTCCTACCATGAAAGATCCCTCATATCTCTTGTCTGTTCCGTAACCACCTCCTACATTTCCGATCCATCCTTCTGCCATTCCCTTCTTGAGGCTGAGGTCAAGAACTGTTTCTTCTTCACCGTCATCGATGCCGGTGAAACGGGCCTCGTCGCTCTTTCTCTCGACCACCTTCACCTTCTCTATGATCTTGGCGGGCAGGTTCTTGGAAGCCAGCTGAGGGTCGTCCATGAAGAAGACCTTGCCGTCTATCATTATCTTGTTGATGGTCTTTCCGTTAGCGGTAATCGTTCCGTCAGAATCTATCTCCACGCCAGGGAGCTTCTTGAGAAGTTCCTCCAGCATATCGGTCTCGTTGGTCTTGAATGAAGAAGCGTTGTATTCTATTGTATCCTTCTTTACCACCATCTGGTTTCCTGCTGCCGATACTACTATGCTCTGCAGAGTATTCTGGCCGTTCAGGTAAACGGTACCCATATCATTCGCTCCCCTGTGAACGTCAAATACCTGGGTATGCTGGCGGTAACCAACGCATTCAATGAGCACGTTAGCCCTTCCTACGGGAGCTGTCTTGATGATTGCCACTCCGGTAGAGTCTGTCAGGGCATAACGCTTGGCCTGAGTCTCGCCGATGTACTTGATGCTCATTGTGGCAAATTCGACAGGCGTGTGGGAAGCACTGTCCAGAACCATGACTTTAAGGGAGTTCTGAGAATACGCCTTGTTCTGGCCCGCGAAAAACAGAACCAAAGCAAGGGAAAGGAATAAATATATCTTCTTCATAAAAATCAATTTTCAATCGTTTAGACGGAGATTGAAGGCAAAAGTAAAATCCGTGGTTTTTAGAACTTTTTACACTTCTTATTGTCCGCGATGGATTCGATTTGACAAAGTCTCCCCAGCTTGACTTGTGACCTGCGCTGCGGATGTTCTCCGCCCCGGCTTTACCAACCCTGCGGCTCAGGGCCGAGCCCTTTTGGGAAGAGGATGCGGAAAGGCGGGTGCGAATGTCCTCTGTCTGGGCCTTGGAAGTAAGGGAACCCTGGCTGAGGTGGTGGCATAGGGCGATGGCCACGGCATCTGTTGCGTCCAGGTACTTGACATCGCAGGTGAAAGCCAGTATGCTCTGGACCATCGCAGAGACCTGTTCCTTGGAAGCGGAGCCCTTTCCGGTTACGGCCAGCTTAACGCTTGTAGGAGCATATTCATATATAGGTATGTCCTTAAGCAGGGCGGCTGCGATGGCCGCTCCCTGGGCCCTTCCCAGCTTGAGCATAGTCTGGGGATTCTTGCCGTAGAACGGAGCCTCGATGGCCATCTCGTCCGGCCTGTATTTTCTTATAAGCTTGGAGATTTCTGTCAGAATTCTCTGAAGTACAAGAAAATGAGTTTCCTCCTTCTTGAGGTTTATAACTCCCAGTTCCTTGAGGCGGGCCTTGCGTCCAGATACGGAAATGACCCCGAAACCGAGAATCCTGGTTCCAGGGTCAATTCCCAATATTACTTTCTGGTCCGCCATCGCACTCCTTAATCTATATAGTCAAATCCGGTATAAGGTCTCAGGCAGTCAGGTACCCTGATCCTGCCATCCTCCATCTGGTTGTCCTCCAAAATGGATGCCAGGATCCTTGGCAGAGCCAGAGAACTTCCGTTGAGGGTGTGGGCCAGACGGATCTTTCCGTCATCGTCCTTGAAGCGGAGCTTCATGCGGTTTGCCTGGTAGGTCTCGAAGTTGGAAACGGAACTTACCTCCAGCCAGCGGCCCTGGGCCTGGCTGTAAACCTCAAAGTCGTAGGTAATCGCAGAGGTGAAGCTCATGTCTCCTCCGCAAAGGCGGAGAATCCTGTAAGGCAGGCCGAGTTCCTGAACTAGACTTTCCACGTGGGCTACCATTCCGTCCAGAGCCTTGTAGGACTCTTCCGGAAGGGCGAGCTGGACGATTTCCACCTTGTCGAACTGGTGCAGGCGGTTAAGGCCCCTTACGTCCTTACCGTAAGATCCGGCCTCGCGCCTGAAGCACTGTGTATAGGCGGTCATCTTTATCGGGAAGTTCTTCTTTGGAACTATGCAGTCTCTGTAAATATTGGTTACAGGAACCTCAGCGGTAGGAATCATATAGAACTTGTCCAAACCTATATAATACATCTGCTCTCCCTTGTCAGGCAGCTGGCCTGTGGCAAATGCGGAATCCTCGTTTACAACCAGCGGCGGCTGAACCTCGAGGTATCCGGCCTTTGTGTTGCGGTCCAGGAAGTAGGCAATCAGAGCCCTCTGGATCTTGGCGCCCTTGCCGATGTAAACAGGGAATCCTGCTCCGGTAAGCTTTACTCCAAGGTCAAAGTCTATGATGCCCAAATCCTTGGCGAGCTCCCAGTGAGGCTTGGCGTTTGGAGGAAGGACTGCCTTGTGTCCGCCTTCCTTAACCACAACGTTGTCTTCTGCGGTCTTTCCCTCGGGAACTATACTGCAAGGAAGATTCGGCAGGAGAACCAGTTTCTCGTTCTGCTCTTTCTGAAGGCTGTCAAGCTGCTGCTGAAGGGCTGCAGAAGCGTTTTTAAGCTCAGCGACCTCTTTCTTTGCGGCCTCTGCCTCTTCTCTCCTTCCCTCTTTCATAAGGAAGCCGATGCTCTTGGCTGCCTGGTTCTGACGCGAGAGGTTGGCGTCCAGCTGAGTCTGGATGCTGCGCCTCTGGGTATCGATGTCCAGAATTTCGGAGACAATCTGCTTTGCGTCGAAATTCTTAACCGCAAGCCTTTCAACCACGAAATCCGGCTGCTGGCGCAATAATTTAAGTTCTAGCATAATCGTTTATCGGTTAACTTTTTGATTTCAAAATAAAAGGCGCCCTATCAAGCAAAGGGCGCCTTCTCTCAGATTTTCTCTATGCGGTAAACCCGGGGATTAGCTCTTTGCCTCTTCCTTAGGAACTACCGATACATAGGACTTGCCTTCTGACTTTACCGTGAAGGTTACGATTCCATCCGTCAAAGCGAAAAGAGTATGGTCCTTGCCCATTCCCACGTTCTTGCCCGGATAGTGCTGTGTACCTCTCTGGCGTACCAGAATGTTGCCGGCCTTGCAAACGGAACCGCCTGAAATCTTCAGGCCGAGTCTTTTGCTCTGTGATTCGCGGCCGTTCTTGGAACTACCTACACCTTTCTTGTGTGCCATAATCTTTTACTTTAAGCGATTGATTCAATTTCCAGTCTGGTAAGGTACTGACGGTGTCCGTTCTTCTTGTCGAATCCCTTGTGGGCAATCTTCTTGAATACGATAACCTTGTTACCCTTAAGGTGCTCAAGGACTTTTGCCTTTACTGCGGCACCCTCAACATACGGAGTTCCGACTGTTACTGCTCCGTCGTTGTCTGTCAGCAGGACTTTGTCGAAGGTTACGGTAGAGCCTACCTCGTCTGCAAGACGGTGAACGTAGATCTTCTTTCCGGCCTCAACCTTAAACTGCTGGCCTGCAATGTCTACAATTGCGTACATAATTAAAACACATTTTGGTTTTGACAGCAAGCGGCCTGACTTGCAGACTCTTATAAAAAGCTCCACTGCCTTCTTTATTTTGGGAGGGCAAAAGTAGTGTATTTGGCAGGAAAAAACAAAATTTTTGATTAAATTTGTCTCCCTATGCATTGAGAGATGGAGTATCTGTCGCCATTCGAATATAATGAAATAGTAACCGGGAAGCGGTTCGTAGGCAGGGAAAAGGAGGT
>JAFYZX010000068.1 GCA_017548505.1 Bacteroidales bacterium
AGCGTGATAGCGGCCGGCGGCGTTTGCCACCTTCTGCTTTTCCTCTGCGGTGAAAGTGCTCTCCTTCTTGCCGTATTCCTCCATCATGGCCTCATATTCCTTCAATGAATTCTCCCAGTCGGCCTGAGTGTAGTCTTTGCAGTTCACCTGGGCCTTGATAACAAAATCATCGATTTTCTGCGGGAGGTTTTCCTTGACCAGCTGACCACAGCTCATCAGCGCCAATGACAAAACAGCAAGCAGAGATAATTGTATTGCTTTCATTTTTTTCATAAATTTGTTTCAGACTTGCGGTCCAGAACAATCCGGCATACGCAAATGCACACATTATACTAATCGTACAAATTTAGTAAAAACATACAGAAGATTCTCTAACCAGAACCATATAGTTATCAACAGAAATATTTACAGACAACATCGTTGAACAATATAATAAATACATAATCTATTCATTTATGAAAACTTTCAGGGCATTATCTACATCAATTATCGTGCTCGCAGCTGTCTTTTCCACATCTTCCTGCGGAACTCTCAACACCGAGGCCCTTCTGGCCGGTGGAGTGCAGGCTATCCAGGCCGCAACCCTCTCCGATGCTGAAATCAAATCCTATGTTGGACAGTACATTGCAAACGAAGACAAGCAAAACACCGTTCTCGGCGAAAACGATCCTTACACCAAGCGTCTGAGGAAACTCACAGCCGGCATCACCGAGGTGGACGGCACTCCTCTTAACTTCAAGGTTTACAAGACCAACCAGGTTAACGCGTTCGCTTGTGCAGACGGCAGCGTAAGGGTTTACACCGGCCTTATGGACCTTATGACAGACGATGAGGTCCTGGGCGTTCTGGGCCATGAGATCGGTCACGTCGGCCTCAAGCACACCAAGAAGCAGTTTCAGCAGGCGATGCTCGTGGTAGCAGCCCGTTACGGCCTTATGGCAGCTGGCGGAACAATCGCATCTCTGTCCGCTTCCCAGCTCGGCGACCTTGGCCAGCAGCTTGCTTCCAGCTCATTCTCCCGCAAGCAGGAGAGCGAGGCAGACGACTATGGCTATGACTTCCTGGTAAAGAACGGCAAAAACCCTTACTACATGGCAATGGCATTCGAGAAACTCGAGAGTCTTAACGCCAACGCCAACACTTCCAGTGCAGTAAACAACCTCTTCTCCTCTCACCCGGACACTCAAAAGAGAATCTCCAAGATGGCTTCCCGCGCAGAGAAAGACGGTTACAAGCGCCCTGCCACAAAGAAGTAACCTCTGGGACGATGGTGTCTTGTAACTACCTAATAATGAGTCATTTTCAAAATAATCCCATTATTACAGAAATGGTTATTTAGTAATATCTTGATATTCAGTGATATACAAAACACCATCGCCCTATGGACATAACGTCTATACAGATTAGCAACATTATAACAACTCCTCCGGAGCGGTTTAGCAACCCGCTCCAGGAGAAGGTATACCAGACCCTATCCACCCTTGGAACGGCTATCGAGCGGGTGGACAACTCACCTGCCGCCAGCATGGAAGACTGCCACGCCATTGGCAGCAAACTCAAAGCCGAGGTGGTAAAGAACATCTTCCTGTGCAACCGCCAGCAGACAGTCTTCTACCTGTTTATCACCAGAAGCGACAAGCCTTTCAGCACCAAGGATTTCGGGAAGGCCCTCCAGATATCAAGGGTATCTTTCGCCCCGGCAGACAAACTTATGGAAATGATGGGGGCAGAGCATGGGGCTACATCGGTTTTCTGCCTGTTGATGGACTCGGAGCACAAGGTACGCTACATAATAGACAAGGATGTGCTGGATAATCTGGAATTCATCGGCTGTCCGGACGGCACCCTGACCAGCTATATGAAGATTCCGACGGACCATCTGCTGAAAATCGCCGAGCTATCCGGCCACAGCCCGACAATCATCGAAGTGTAAAGCAAAAGAAAAAGCCTCTCAGAAAACTCTGAAAGGCTTTTTTAGTGGGAGCAATAGGAGTCGAACCTATGACCCTCTGCTTGTAAGGCAGATGCTCTAAACCAACTGAGCTATGCTCCCGAATCGTGGCCACTACGGCCGAATTGGGACTGCAAAGGTAGTGCAATTTTCCAAACTTGCAAGTCTTTTGTGAAAATTTTTATCTCGATACAGGAATGCGGCCGCTGAAAGCGCCGTTGGCCCTGTACATAGGGGCATATGAACACTCGACCTCAATGACGGGGGCGCTATAGACACCGTCCTGAACCACAAAGAATTCCTCTTTGAGAACGGTGGTTTCCTCCGGCAGGACATCAAAGTAATATCTGGTCCGGTCTGTTTCAACGCTCCGGTAGCCTGTAGGCTCAAATGAGTAGAATCCGTCAACGATAAGGGATTTTAGGCCATAATACCTGCCGGAAAGCTGGTTTACAGGCATCATGCAGGCCTCTCTTGGAGCGGAAACCGTCACGAAACTGCGGTTTTCCTTGTTCCATATACGGTATTCGGCGATTATCTTTTCTCCACGGTGGAGAGTGTCCCCTACCCTTATTCTGGCTCTAAGACCTGAGGTTCCTTCTTCGGAGGAAATGCTGTCGCGCTATAGAATCCTTTCTATCTTCATTCCGTTGCCTGACTTGACCATAGAGTCGAAGCGCGTTTCTTCCGTATTGGAAAGGGTTAGCACTGAAGTTCGATTAATGCTGTCGGAAGCCTGATTTATGCTGCGTA
>JAFYZX010000069.1 GCA_017548505.1 Bacteroidales bacterium
ATGTCCACGCTCACAACAGGGAACATTATATTCTCCTCTTCCATCTTCTCGATAGGAATGCCGAGTTCCTTCATCATCTGGTTACGCCCGCATTCGAAAAAACGCACATAATTGGAATGGTGGACGATACCCATCTGGTCGCATTCGTAGTACCTTACATCAAGTTTACATTCAGAGGTATACATTTTATTGTCTTTTTTTACTGTTAACAAGTCTGAGAAGCCATCCCAGCAGCAGAACAACAGAAGTGACTGCTATGAGAACAATCCAGGTAATCCAGTCGAGCCTGACGGTTCTGAACAGGTCTCCCGGAACAAACTGGACTATGATAATCTGAAGAATGAATATCAGCGATACGACAAGAAGGAAGTTCCTGTTCCGCCCCAGCATGTAGAACGGGCCGTGAGATGTTTCCAGACATCTGGCGTTGAACAGATTCCACATCTGCATCAGCACGAATCCCGTAAAGAAAATGCAAAGGAATTTCTCGTAGTTGCCGCTTCCCGGCGCGTGCGGATCGAATAGCATGAACAGGAAGGCTGCTGCAAACATGCCAACTCCTGCAAGCATTATCCGGCTCCACATCTTCTTAGTGATTATGGAATCCTTAAGTCCACGAGGCTTTTCTTTCATTACAGCCGGATCCTTTGGTTCGGATGCCAGGGCAAGGGCAGCCAGAGTGTCCATAATCAGGTTGATCCACAGGATCTGGGTAATTGTCAGAGGATACTCTTCTCCAAGAAACAGCGGACCGGCAATGGCTGTAAGGAGCGCGGCCACGTTCACGCTCAGCTGGAAGAATATGAATCTCTGGATATTGTGGTAGATGCTTCTGCCCCATTCCACAGCGGTTACCACGGTAGAGATGGAATCGTCCAGGATTATGATATCGCTGCTTTCCTTGGCTACGGATGTTCCACTGCCCATACTCAGGCCCACGTTTGCGTAGTTGAGTGCCGGAGCGTCGTTTGTACCGTCTCCGGTTACGGCTACCACCTCCCCCATCTTCTCCAGGAGTTTTACAAGGCGGACCTTGTCTTCCGGACGTGCTCTGGACATTACCTTTATATCAGGAAGCCTGTCCATCGCCTCCTTGTCTGAAAGAAGGGAGAATTCAGGTCCTGTTATGGAATTACGTTCAATTGTATCTTCCTCTTTCCATAATGTGGCCTGCCTTGCTATTTCAATGGCTGTGAGAGAATTGTCTCCAGTAACTATCTTTATCGCGATGCCAGCACTCTCGCATTTTGCTATAGCCTCGGGAACATCTTCCCTTACAGGGTCCTCGATGGCGGCAAAGCCGTCGTAAAGCAATTCTCCACCTGGTACTCCGTGGGCAAAGCTGATGCATCTCATTCCCCTTTTCTGGAATGACTGAATCCTTTCCAGTTCACTCTCCTTGCCAGCAAAGCCTTCGCACAGGGAAATCACAGTCTCGGGAGAGCCCTTCAAAAGCAGGCGTTTGCCTTCATCAGTCATGATTGTGGAAGACATGTACTTAAGGTCTGATGAGAATGGAACTCTTTCAAGAACCTCGTAACGGTTCCTGAAATCCATGTAATCGTATCCCAGGCTCTTAAGATAGAGCAGCATGGCTCCTTCGGTCGGATTGCCGATGAAGTTTTCTCCGTCTAGGAAAGCCGTGGAGTTCAGGCTTATTGCGATAGCCGTGTCCACATTGTTTTTGAGGGTGCATTCCGCCACCTTCATTTTGTTCTGGGTAAGGGTGCCGGTCTTGTCCGTGCATATTACAGTGGAGGCTCCCATAGTCTCGCACGCGTGCATTTTCCTTACCAGGGCATTCTGCGCAGTCATTTTGCGCATGCTGTATGCCAGGGCAAGGGATATGCTCATAGGAAGTCCCTCAGGCACAGCCATTACGATAAGTGTAACGGCCAACATGAACATGGTTATAAGGTGGCTGATTCCCTCCGGAGAAGACAGGGAGAGCCCGTTGTGGAGTTCATATACGAGAAGGGCTATGAACACCAGAATGGAGACTGTTATTCCCACCTTACCTATCTGAGATCCGAGCTTGGAAAGCTGCCTTGTAAGAGGTGTCTGGACTCCTGTTGTCTCCGCAGCGGCTCTGGCAGTCTTTCCTATCTGGGTCGCGTCCCCGACTGTCTCCACCAGCATTGTTCCCTCTCCCTCGCTTACGGTTGTTCCCCTGTAAACCTTGTTCGGGGAATATGCGGTTTTGTATTCGGATACCGGTTCGGCTTTCTTTTTTGACGGTTTGCTTTCCCCGTTGAGGCTGGATTCGTTCACTTTCAGGTCAACTGCCTGGACAACAGATCCGTCCGCAGGAACCTCATCGCCGAGATTGAGGATTATATAATCCCCCACTACAACTTCAGACTTGTGAACAAGCACTACAGCGCTTTCTCCGTTATCCTTTTGGCGAAAGGCCTTTACGGGAGCTTCATCGCTGATTTTGTTGAGAATGTCAAACTCCTTGCCTGCCTTTCTCTCGTTGAGGAAGGAAACCATGGTGGCAAGGATTATCGCGATTATTATTCCTGCACTTTCCAGAAGGGAGCCTTTACCGAAAACCAGCGTGATTGTCAGGGATATGGCGGCGGCAATGCTGAGGATTATGATCAGCGGATCCTTGAATTTGCCAAGTAACTGAAGCAGCCAATGCTCCCTCTTTGGCGGAGTGAGCACATTGCTGCCGTACTTTTGGCGGCTTTCTTCTACTTGTCTGCTATTTAAGCCTCTGAAGGAGTTCATCAAGTGCTTTCAGCTTTTCGAGAGCGTCGCTTTCCTTTTTCCTTTCAAGATCCACGACAGCCTGAGGCGCGCTTGAAACGAATCTCTCGTTTGAGAGTTTCTTCCTTACCCCCGTGAGGAAACCCTCATAGCGTTTGATTTCTGCCTCGATCTTGGCCTTTTCAGCCTCCACATCTACTTGCACCGGAACAAAGAATTCGGTTGTTCCAACCATAAAGTTTACACCGGTCTGGTTGGTGTCGAAGCTTTCGGTCTCCTCTATCCTGGACACATTGGCAAGTTTTGAAACCAATGTTCCTGTTTCGGCAATCGGCTTCTTTACAAAGAGTTCCACAGCCTGCTTAGGAGAAATCTGCTTGCTCTGGCGGATATTTCTGATGTTGATAATGCAGCCTCTTGCAATTTCAAAGTCTGAGATAGCCTGCTCGTTGACCTCACCTGCCTTAGGCATCATCTCCTTCATTATCGTTTCCCCATCCTTTCTCGGCGACAGATTCTGCCACAGTTCCTCTGTGATAAAAGGCATGAACGGATGCAGGAGCTTGAGAAGACTGTCGAAGAACTCTACGCTCTTGTCGAAGACGGTCTTGGAAATCTTCTGCCCGAAAGCAGGCTTAACTGCCTCAAGGTACCAGGCGCAGAACTCGTCCCAGAAGAGTTTGTAGATGGTCATTGTGGCATCGCTGATCCTGAACTTGGAGAAATGGTCGTCTATTGTGGCAATGCTCTTGTTCAGAAGGCTTTCGAACCACTCAACAGCCTTTGTCTCTGCCTGTGAAGGTGTGGCGTTTGGATCAACTTCCCAGCCCTGGATAAGGCGGAAAGCGTTCCAGATTTTGTTGCAGAAGTTTCTTCCCTGCTCAACCTGGCTTTCGTCAAAGAAGATATCGTTTCCGGCGCTTGAGCAAAGCAGCATTCCCACTCTTACGGCATCCGCTCCGTACTGCTTGATAAGAACGAGAGGATCCGGCGAGTTGCCGAGAGTCTTGCTCATCTTCCTTCCTAGCTTGTCGCGGACTATACCTGTGAGGTATACGTTGCTGAACGGTTCCTTGCCCTC
This sequence comes from Bacteroidales bacterium, assembly GCA_017548505.1. Classification (GTDB taxonomy): domain Bacteria; phylum Bacteroidota; class Bacteroidia; order Bacteroidales; family UBA932; genus Egerieousia. The sequence continues at coordinate 3,797 of JAFYZX010000069.1, forward strand.
GAACTCGTCTGCCGCCATTATCATTCTGGCAACCCAGAAGAAAAGGATATCAGGAGCGGTAATAAGGTCATTTGTAGGGAAATAATATGCCAGTTCCCTGTTAGGCTGCCTGTCCGGGAAGCCTGGCTTCTCGGGGTCGAATACCGAGATTGGCCACAGCCAGGATGAGAACCAGGTGTCCAGAACATCTTCGTCCTGGCGCAGATCCTCAATCTTCAGATCCGGATTCTTGACGGCAGCCTGAGCAAATGCTTCTTCCTTGGTAGCTGCCACAAAGCAGTCTCCGTCCGGAGTATAGTAAGCCGGAATCTGCTGGCCCCACCACAGCTGGCGTGAAATGCACCAGTCTCTAACGGTTTCCATCCAGTGGCGGTAAGTGTTGGTGAAACGGTCCGGGATCAGCCTAACTTTTCCGTCCTCCACGCTCTTGAGGGCCTTGGCGGCAAGTTCATCCATCTTCAGGAACCACTGCAGGGAGAGCTTTGGCTCTATAACGGCGTCTGTCCTCTCTGAATGTCCTACAGGAGAATTGTAATCCTCGGTCTTCTCCAGATTTCTGGCCTCTTCCAGCATCTTCACGATGTTCTTCCTTGCCTGGAATCTTTCCTGTCCAACCAGGATCTGGGCCTTCTCGTTCAGGCAGCCGTCATCGTCGATGATATCCAGAACCGGAAGCTTGTGCCTTAGGCCAATCTCGTAATCGTTGATGTCGTGAGCCGGAGTAACCTTGAGGCATCCGGTTCCGAAATCCATCGTTACATAATCATCCTCGATGATCGGAATCTCCTTGTTAATCAGCGGTATGAGAATCTTCTTGCCCCTGAGCCAGTGGTATCTTTCGTCGTTAGGATTGATGCAGACTGCGGCATCCGCCATTATGGTTTCAGGACGGGTTGTGGCAATTACTATGTACTTGTCAGTTGCCTTTCCTTCGTCGCTGATGAAATATCTAAGGTAATAGAGCTTGCTCTTAGTATCCTTGTGGATTACTTCCTCGTCGCTGACGGCGGTCTTTCCTGCAGGATCCCAGTTGACCATTCTCACTCCCCTGTAAATCAATCCTTTCTTGTAGAAATACACGAAGGCGTTGATTACGGCCTTGCTGAGTTCAGGCTCCATTGTGAAGCGGGTGCGGTCCCAGTCGCAGGATGCTCCCAGCTTTCTGAGCTGCTTGAGGATGATTCCTCCGTGCTCCTCCTTCCATTTCCAGGCCTCTTCCAGGAACTGCTCCCTTGTCAGGGATGACTTCTCAATTCCCTTTTCCTTCAGGCGTGCCACTACCTTGGCCTCCGTTGCTTTGGAAGCGTGGTCTGTACCCGGTACCCAGCAGGCATTCTTGCCCAGCATTCTGGCTCTGCGGATCAGAACGTCCTGGATGGTATTGTTCATCATGTGCCCCATGTGCAGGACTCCGGTCACGTTAGGTGGCGGGATAACTATGGAATAAGGCTCCCTTTCATCGGGCTCCGAATGAAATATCTTGTGTTCTAACCAGTAGGAATACCATTTGTCTTCCGTCAGGGAAGGATCGTACTTTGCAGGAATGTCCATTTTCTATAAATAATTAACCGCGCAAAGTTAATAAAATTCACTATATTTGCCCGATACATTATTTAAATTGTAAAAGGTATGGCAGACAACAAGCAGTTGGATATAGAGCTCAACAGCGAAGTGGCTAAAGGTTCCTACAGCAACCTTTCAATAATAACCCACTCTCCGAACGAGTTCGTGCTGGATTTCCTGAAGATATTGCCGGGCTTTCCTAAAGCGGTTGTTACAGAAAGGATTATAATGACTCCGGAGAACGCCAAGAGGCTCCGGGACGCGCTGGCTGACAATGTGGCCAAGTTCGAGTCACATTTCGGGGAAATCATTCTGCACAACCCGGAGCCGCAGGTTCCGGTTGGTTTCAACCCGTCCTCAAACAAATCGTAAATAGTTAGATTTTAATAATATGAGCAAAGAATTCACAATTGTAGTCCTTGCCAAGCAGGTTCCTGACACCAGGAATGTGGGCAAGGATGCGATGACTCCGGAAGGAACCGTGAACAGGGCCGCCCTTCCAGCAATTTTCAACCCTGAAGACATGAATGCCCTGGAGCAGGCTCTCAGGATCAAGGACAAGTTCCCGGGATCCAAGGTGCTGGTTCTCACCATGGGTCCTTTCAGAGCCGCAGAAGTTATCCGCGAGGGTCTTTTCCGCGGAACTGACGGAGGAGTCCTCCTTACGGACCGCCGCTTTGCAGGAGCGGATACCCTGGCCACCTCCTACGCTATCTCTCAGGCAGTAAAGAAGATCAATCCGGACATTATCGTAGCCGGAAGGCAGGCTATCGACGGTGATACCGCACAGGTAGGACCTCAGGTTGCCGAGAAGATGGGAATCCCTCAGGTCACTTATGCTGAGGAGATTATGGATATCGACGAGAAAAAGGTTACCGTCCTCCGCCGTCTGGAAAGAGGAATCGAGGTTGTAAAGTCTTCCCTTCCTTGCCTTATCACGGTTCACGCAACCGCTGCTCCTTGCCGTCCTCGCAATGCCAAGATGCTGCTCAAGTACAAGTATGCAAGGACCGTAAACGAGGAGAAGGATCCTCTGAACGAAGGCAAGTATGCCATTTCCACAGAAGAGAAACCATATCTGAGAATCACCGAATGGACAGTTGACGATGTTGGCGGAGAGGAAAGCAGCTATGGCTTCGCAGGTTCCCCTACCAAGGTAAAGAAGGTAGAGAACATTGTCTTCAAGGCAAAGGAGAGCAAGGTGCTCACCGGCAGCGACGCAGACATCGATTCTCTTATCGGAGAACTTATGGCAAATCACGAAATTGGCTAACCTTTAGAATATTACCGATATGAACAATATAATAGTTTATGCAGAAACCGATTCCGGAAAGATCTGCGATGTTTCTCTGGAACTTCTGACCAAGGCCAGGACTCTGGCCGAAAGACTTGGCGTGGACGTTGAGGCACTGCTTATTGGCAGCAACGTGGAAAAGCTCGCTGACGAGCTGTACGCATACGGCGCAAAGGTGGTTCACCTGGCAGACGATCCTTGCCTGGAGTTCTTCCGCACTCTTCCTTACGCAGCGATTACCCTGAGGGTATTCAATACCGAAAAACCTCAGATTGCTCTCTTCGGGGCAACTACCGTTGGAAGAGACCTGGCTCCTAGAGTATCCAGCGCCCTGAAGAGCGGTCTTACCGCAGACTGCACCAGCCTGGAAATCGGAGACCACGACGACGTGAAGACCGGCAAGCATTACACCGACCTTCTCTACCAGATCCGTCCGGCATTCGGCGGTAACATCATCGCCACCATCGTTAATCCTGAGCACCGTCCTCAGATGGCAACAGTAAGAGAGGGCGTCATGAAGAAGGAGCCTCTTGCAGAGCCGGTAAAGGGCAGAATCAACCGCATAGATGTTTCTACAATCCTGGTCGACAGCGATTTTGCAGTGGAAATCATAAAGAGGGAAATCGAGGAAAGGAAGATAGACATAAAGGGTGCCCAGATAATCGTTGATGGCGGTTACGGAGTGGGCAGCAAGGAGAATTTCTCCCTGATCTTCGACCTTGCAAAGACTCTCGGAGCCCAGGTGGGAGCTTCCCGCGCAGCTGTTGACGCGGGCTTTGTGGAGAATGCAAGGCAGATCGGCCAGACCGGAGTTACCGTAAGGCCTAAGCTCATTATCTGCGTTGGTGTCAGCGGTGCTATCCAGCACACTGCCGGAATGGACCAGAGCAAGATCATCATCGCGATAAACAATGACCCTCAGGCCCCTATCCACAAGATAGCGGACTACTCCATCATCGGAGACCTTAACGAAGTTGTACCAAAGATGATTGCTTCATACAAGAAGCAGAGCAAATAGGAGGACAGAAAATGGCAAATTTTTACAAAGATAACCAAGACCTCAAGTTCCAGCTTTCCAACCCTTTGATGGAGAGAATCGTTGAACTTAAAGAGAATAACTACGAAGATTACGGCAAGTATGACTATGCTCCGAAGGATCTGAAGGACGCTATCGATTCCTACGACAAGGTTATGGATATCGTGGGCCAGATTTGCGGAGATATCATCGCTCCTAATGCCGAGCAGGTAGATATCGACGGTCCTGTATGCAAGGACGGCAGAGTTACCTATGCAGAGGGCACAAAGAAGAACCAGGAGGCTCTTACCAAGGCTGGCGTTTACGGTATTGCACTTCCTAGAAAGTATGACGGACTTAACTTCTCCATGGTTCCTTACGTTATGGCTGCCGAGCTCGTAGGAAGAGCAGATGCCGGCTATGCCAATATCTGGGGCCTTCAGGACTGCGCAGAGACCATTGCGGAGTTTGCAAGCGAGGAAATCAAGGCAGAGTTCCTTCCGAGGATCAACAAGGGAGAGACCTGCTCTATGGACCTCACTGAGCCAGATGCAGGATCTGACCTTCAGGCAGTTATGCTCAAGGCTACCTGGGATGAGGAAAAGCAGATGTGGATGCTCAACGGCGTTAAGCGTTTCATCACAAACGGAGACGCTGACATCAAGCTGGTACTTGCAAGAAGCGAGGAAGGCACTTCTGACGCAAGAGGCCTTTCCTACTTTGTTCACGACAAGAAGTGGGGTGGAGTTACCGTAAGAAGAATCGAGAATAAGCTCGGTATCCACGGTTCCCCTACCTGCGAGCTCGTGTTCCGCAATGCTCCTGCAAAGATTGTGGGAGACCGCAAGATGGGTCTTATCAAGTATGTGATGAGCCTTATGAACGGTGCCCGTCTGGGTGTAGGCGCACAGAGCGTCGGTATCAGCGAGGCTGCTTACCGTGAGGCCCTCAAGTATGCCAACGAAAGAGAGCAGTTCGGAAAGAAGATCATCGAGTTCCCTGCTGTCTATGAGATGCTTGCAGTAATGAAGGCTAAGCTCCAGGCAAGCCGCGCTATCCTCTACGAGACTTCCCGCTGCGTGGATGTTTACAAGGCTCTCAACGCCCTTGTAACTCCAGAGAGGAAGCTTACTCCGGAGGAAAGGAAGGAGAATAAGAAATACTCCCGCTACGCGGATATGCTTACCCCTCTCCTGAAGATGACATCATCCGAGTTCTGCAACCAGAACGCATACGATGCCATCCAGGTTCACGGAGGCAGCGGTTTCATGAAGGAGTATCCTGTTGAAAGGCTTTACCGCGATGCAAGAATCACCACCATCTACGAGGGAACTTCTCAGCTCCAGACTGTTGCAGCTATCCGTTATGTGACTAACGGTTCTTATCTTGAGATGATAAGAAACGAGTACGAGACCAAAGAAATCAAGGTCAGCGATGCAGTTGCTGCCGCCTGCCCTGATGCCCAGGCAAGACTTGAAAAAGTCAAGGCCCGTCTTGTAAAGATGACCGAGCAGTACGAGAAGACTGTTGCCCTTATGGAAGGCAAAAGCGTAGATTACATTGATTTCCAGGCTCGCAAGATGTGCGAGATGGCCGCTTTCATCATCGAGAGCTACCTGCTTCTGATAGATTCCCTCAGGTGTGAAAGATTCATCGATTCCGCCGAGGTATTCTCAGAGAGAGCTCAGGCATGGAACAACGAGCGCCATTCTTACATCTATAATTGCGACAGCGAGAGCATCCTTCCTCTTTGCCAGAATGTGAAGGGTGACCTTGATTCTGTTTATCAGGACTAAGGATTAATTGGCTATTTGACAATTATGACAAATTATAAGGTCAAGCTCAAGAATATCAAGGCCTTTGCCTTTGACGTGGATGGCGTCTTCACGGACGGCAGTATTATATGCATGCCGGAAACCGGAGATCTGGTCCGCACTTTCAACGCCAAAGACGGCCTGGGTATGAGGCTTGCCTATATGAGCGGATACACTCTGGCCATCATTACCGGTGGCCAGAGCGATTCCATTCTCAAGCGTTTCTATCCTGTTTTGGCTCACGAGGTTATCCAGAACGTCCAGGACAAGGCTCCAGCCTTCCTGGATTTCTGCAAAAGACATAACTTCAAACCTGAAGAGGTGGCATACGTTGGAGATGATCTTCCGGACATTCCTGTCCTTAAGGTCTGCGGCCTTTCAGTCTGCCCTTCCGATGCTGTGGCTGAGGTAAAGTCCGTCTGTGACTTCGTTTCCCAGTTCCCCGGAGGAAGAGGCTGTGTCAGAGACCTCATCGAGCAGGTTATGAAAGCCCATGGCAAGTGGACTCTTGATGCTTCCGCCTATCAGGCCTGGAGGCATGCCATTGATGAGGAGTACAACAAGATTTACAAGAAGAAGTAATAGCAATAAGTAAAAAGGAATACAATGCAGTCTCCCCTTTCAAAGCATCTTGAAGGAAGAAGATTGATTCTGGCATCCGGTTCCCCGAGAAGACGAGAGCTTCTTGGGGAACTTGGCCTGGAGTTCACCCTTGGAAAAATCAGCGATTATGACGAGTCTTATCCGGACACCCTGAAAGTCTCGGAAATCCCCGCCTATATCGCTGAGCAAAAATCAAAGCATTATACACAAAAACTGAAAAAGGGAGACATCCTCATCACTTCCGATACTATCGTAACCATTGACGGAGAGATTCTCGGCAAGCCAAAGGATAAGGAAGATGCCATCAAAATGCTCAGGGAACTTTCCGGCAGAACCCATCAGGTCTATACAGGCCTTTGCCTGAGAAGCAAAGACAAAACCGTCACTTTTTCAGACGGTTGTGACGTTACATTCGATATCCTC
>JAFYZX010000070.1 GCA_017548505.1 Bacteroidales bacterium
ATGCTCGTTGTGTTCTTCGTCCATGATGTTCATGATTTCAATGGTCTCCTGACTCTCTTTCCTGGGTGCATGAAAGAGCGAACTTTTTGATATGCCAAGCTGCTCGCATTGCCTTTTCAGGGACGGCTGTTTCCGCGTTGCCTCTTTCTCAGATAGTTTACGGCTTTCTCTGGATTCTATTATTTGTCTTTTCCGGGTTTCAGCGTCCCCAATCTTTCTGAAACCCGCCGACAAAAATCCACTTCCACCTCCAGACGGCCGATCTTTTCATAAAGTGCCTTTTCACGCCGTCTAGCAGCTTCATCGGGCTCCTTTGTCGAAAAGATCTCAGATCCTCGCCTGAGCATCTCGTTCTTCCAGTTCGAGATCATCTGAGAGTGAACCCCAAACCTCTTTGAGAGTTCTGCAAGAGTTTCCTGTTCCTTCAGTGCTTCTATGGCCACTTGGGCCTTGAAGGCGGCACTGTACTTTGTCCGATTGCCTTTCATAATGGGTAAAGATATTAAGATTTGTTAAACTTAACCCTTGGTCCAATTTTGCGGGACCACTATATCTAAAGACGGTTTTCATAATAGTTTCAGTCTTTACAAATATAATCAAAATAACAGCGAATAAGATTTGCTGCCAAGTCAAAAGCATTATCTGTCATCCCGTATGATACAAATCTTCACTTCTTGGTAATCCGCGATGGTCTCCTCGATGAAGGCCTCGATCTCTGCGTTGAAAAGAATGTTGTAGTTGTTCATATCCTTATGTTTTTATTTCACGATGCAAAAATATTCCCACGTTTTGACAACTCTTGTCAATGCAAAAAATTCCTTCAAAATCCTTAACTTTGAGTTTGTGAAAAGACATATATGAATATGAAAAGAACTGTTATCCTCTTGATTATTTCTCTTTGCTGCAGTGCAGTGCTTTATTCCCAAAACACCCAAATCTCCAAGCCCAGCAAGAAGACTGACTGGGCACAATTCTATGTGTTTGAGAACGATAACGCCAAGGTTATGGAACAGATAAAGGACGCTCCAAAGGGGAACTGCCCTAAATGCGAATGGAAAAACCGCAAGGTAAAGGCGGTGCTTATGGGAGACTCCATCACCGAGCTTTGGTGGGGTCTGGATTCCGCTTTCTTCAAGGACAACAACTTTGTGGGAAGGGGCATTTCCGGCCAGACCACGAGCGAGATGCTGGTGAGATTCCGCAGAGATGTGCTGGACCTCAAGCCTCAATACGTATTCATAATGGCGGGCACCAACGATGTCGCGGAGAACAACGGAAAGATCACCCTTGAAAACATCCTGGGCAACCTCAAGTCAATGGTGGAACTCGCCAAGGCCCACAACATCAGACCGATACTATGCTCCGTTCCGCCTGCAGCGGGCTTTGTCTGGAGAAAAGACCTCTCTCCGGCCAAGGACATCATCACCCTCAACAAGATGATCCGGGAATATGCGGAGAGCATTAAAATCCCTTACATAGACTATCACTCTGTTCTAGCCGATGAAAACGGCGGCCTTCCAAAGAAATATGCCAGGGATGGAGTTCACCCTACCATCGACGGCTACAAAATTATGGAGAGATTATTGCTGGAAAGATTTCAGGAGATTGACAAATAAAACCGAACCGCTATGAAAAGGATCTTTGCAATACTGGCCTCAGCGATAATTCTGCTGGCGATGCCGTCAAAGGCAGACGCCCAGACCATCCGCGACAAATATGGCGCACAGATAGGCACCATAGAAAGCAACGGCACAATCCGTGACAAGTACGGTTCACAGGTCGGAAAGATAGACAGCAACAATTATGTCCGTGACAAATACGGAGCCCAGATAGGCAAGATAGACTCCGACGGCACAATCCGTGACAAATACGGCTCACAGGTCGGAAAAGTCTACAGCGACGGTGTTGTACGCGACAAGTACGGCTCACAGATTGGCAAAGTTGAAAAGGACGGCACAATCCGCGACAAATACGGCTCACAGATCGGCTCCGCCCGTGGCGTTCCTACAACCTGGGCCGGCCTCTACTTCTTCTTCAACCTCAACTGACTCTTCTGAACAATTACGTTATACCCATGAAAAGAATAGCATTGTCAATCATTGCGGTCTTGATGTTCTTGTCCGGCATTAACGCGCAAAATAAAATCACAATTGAGAAATACGGTGTTGGTCCTTTTACCCTGGCAACCCTCTTGAAGAACGCCCCGGCCGCCGTTCCCGGCCTCTACAACAAAATGAAAGTGGTTGATCTGGGCCAAATCGAAGATCTTGACGATCACATGAGATATGTGAAAGATTATGACTGTTACCTGAACGGAGTCCGCATTCTCAGTGTTGGAACAGAAGAAGTGTATGAAGGAGAGGAAATCCGCTATGTGACAGTATACGGGAAAAACCTCAAAATGGACGGCAAGATATATGTGGGCATGCCGCTTGCCGAATTAAGGAAAATAGAAGGAGTCCGGATGGCAGATGACGATTGTCATTTCCCAAAATACGCCTACAAAGACTATATGGCAGAGATAAGAGTCGGAAAGGGCCAGAACGGGCATTATTATGTCACCTCCATCAGCTTCCGGTTCAAACCTAAATTTATTATCGAATAACAGGGGGTGAGTAGGTACAAATAAAGCGGCATTTCTGCCGCTTTATTTTGTAGCGCGGGGCGGGATTGAACCGCCGACCTCATGATTATGAATCATGCGCTCTAACCAGCTGAGCTACCGCGCCATCACTGTGCCCAGCAGCTGGCTGGACTTTCAGATTTGTTGAGATACCCGGATTCGAACCAGGACTAAGAGGACCAGAATCTCTTGTGCTGCCATTACACCATATCTCAATGCTCCCCACTGGTTTTGGGGTTGCAAAAGTAAGCAAATTTCTCTTATTCACAAATTTTTTCCACAAGGACGGTGGCATAGACCGCCACGCCCTCCTCTCTTCCGACAAATCCTGCACCCTCCGTGGTGGTGGCCTTTACGGAAATGTCCTCTATTTTGGAAGGGAATTTATCGCTGACCTTGGATAGTGTCTCGGCTATGCTTTTTCTCATCTTTTCTATGAAAGGAGCCACTTTCGGCTTCTGGAGGAGGATGGTGATGTCCGCGTTTACGAGGCGGTAGCCTTTGTCCAGAACCAGCCTGTAGGATCTTTCAAGGAGGATTTTGCTGTCGATTCCCTTGAATTCCGCGCTTGTATCCGGGAAATGGTGCCCGATATCGCCGAGGGCAAGAGCTCCCAAAAGGGCATCGCAGAGAGCGTGCAGAGCCACATCCCCGTCTGAATGTGCCACACAGCCCTTTGTGTGCGGGATTTTTACTCCGCCCAAAATCAAAGGAAGGCCAGGGGCGAGAAGATGCACATCGTATCCGTTTCCTATTCTGAATATGTTTCCGGTGCTTTTCATACAGCGCAAAATTACTGATTTTTCGGGTTTGATTGTTATATTTGCATCATTATGGGATTCAAGTTTTTTTCTTTGCCTAGTCACAGGGTGTTTGACTACCCTGCAAGGTACTATAACAAAGATCTCGAGAAGTTCGAGGGCATAAATGCAGAGGCCAAGGCCCGGAAGGAAGGCTCAGGATATGTTCCGGGATCCATCGTGTCCAAGGGATTCCGCAAGAATTCCAAGGAACTCAAGAGGGCCGACGGTGGTTACGGAAAGGGAAAGAGGATTCTGGTGTATTTATTGATAGCGGTCATTCTGGTAGCCCTGCTGTATTTCACCAAGGCATTGTCTTTGCTGTTCCAGGCCTATCAGATTAACCACGGATAATAGTTAGAGTATGCTGAAAGTCCTGCCCGAAAGTATATACAGCCTGATTGCCGCCGGAGAAGTTATCCAGAGGCCCGCTTCCGTTGTGAAGGAGCTTATGGAGAATTCCGCGGATGCCGGAGCCACGTCCATAATGCTGGTTGTCTCCGATTACGGCAAGACTCTTATCCAGGTAATTGACAACGGTATCGGAATGGATGCCGAGGAGGCCGGGATCTGCTTCCTTTCACACGCCACTTCCAAGATAGATGCGGTTGAAGACCTCCAGAATCTGTCAACTTTCGGATTCAGGGGAGAGGCCCTGGCATCCATAGCCGCCTGTGCGGATGTCACTCTGAAAACCCGCAAGAGAGGAGAGGCCACGGGAACGCAGGTCCATATATCCGGAGGCAAGACCCTGGAAACAACTGAAATAGCCTGTCCGGAAGGATGCAACATCGCCGTCCGTAACCTATTCTTCAACATTCCGGCAAGAAGAAAATTCCTAAAGTCAGACAACAGCGAGTACAGGATGATTGTCTCCGAGTTCACCCGAGTTGCGCTGACCAGGCTGGACATAGAATTCCGCCTGATATCAAACTCCAAGGAAGTTATCACCCTGCCTAAGGGAAGGAACCTCAAGCAGAGGCTCACGGACCTTTTCGGCTCCGCGATGGGAAAGCAGATGGTGGATATCAGCGTGGACACCACCGTGGTGAAGCTCAGCGGTGTGGTCGGCACCCCCCAGAGCGCAAAGAAAACCCAGCAGAACACATTCCTGTTTGCCAACGGAAGATATTTCCGGTCCCCGATGCTCCACAAGGCGGTAATGAAGGGATACAGCAACCTGATTCCGGAAGGAAACGCCCCGCATTACTTCATCTTCCTGGAGGTTCCACCGCAGGAGATGGACGTAAACATCAGTCCGTCCAAGACTGAGATAAAGCTTGAAAACGAGCAGGTAATCTTCCAGATTGTGGAAGCGGCTGTCAAGGAAGCGATTGGCAAGAACGCCTTTGCCCCGGCAATAGATTTCGACACGGAAGGAGTTCCAATCGAGATTAGTTCTGGTGACGGCTTCACCCTCACCCCGGAAGAAAAGAAAGTAATGCAGCAGGGAGGATTCCGCCCTCCAAAAATCAACTACGATCCGCTTTTCAACCCGTTTGACGAGGATAAAAAGCAGGAAGGGCCAAGATACAGGAGTGTTCCAAGCAATATCAACGGCCAGCTGATGGAAGAACCACAGGAAAGGCGCATCATCCAGATAGACAAGAACCTGGTTGCTGTCGCCGATAAGGATGGAGGGCTGGTGATATTTAATATTGCAAGGGCAAGGCAGAGGATTTTCTACGAGAGATACCTCAAGTCCATGACGGAGAAAAAATGCCAGATCCAGGAAGAACTCTTCCCGAAGACCGTGAGTCTGGACCACTCGTCCTTCACAACCCTTATGGACAATGTGGAAAAGGTTCGCTCCCTGGGCTTTGAAATCCGCCAGTTCGGCAAGGACTGCGTGGTTGTAAGCGGAACTCCGGCAGACTTCCGCGGAGAGAAATTCTCCGTAGAGGAATGCATCGAGGAAATAGCCCGCTACATAGAGGAGGGAGACTCCACGGAACTGTTCCGCAAGGCCGCCCTTGAAATTGTCCGCCACTCAAACTTCTCCTACACCGCCAGCATCTCCGAAAAGGAAGCGGGAGCGGTGATAGACTCCCTGATGAACTGCAAGGATAGCGCAACCTGCCCTACCGGCGGATACACCTTCCTCAAAATCAGCGCGGAAGAAATCAGAAAGAAAATGTTATGAGAAATCTGCCTCCAGCACTAAAGCACATAATAATCATCAATGTCGTGATGTTTGTGGCAACACTGCTCATCGGCGACAGGATGTATGAGATTTTTGCACTCTTCCCTATAGGAAGCCCGTGGTTCCAGATCTGGCAGCCGGTAACGCACATGTTCATGCACGGGGGATTCTTCCACATCTTCTTCAACATGTATACGCTGTTCTTTTTTGGAATGGCTCTGGAGAGGACCTGGGGAAGCAAGAAATTTGTTATCTACTACTTTGTGACCGGACTGGGAGCGGCAGCCTGCCACCTGGCCGTGATGTACTTCCAGGGAGCGCCTCTTAACGTTCCGACCGTAGGAGCCTCCGGAGCGGTTTACGGTGTGCTGCTGGCTTACGGAATGCTTTACCCGAACAGCAGGATTACGATGATATTCCCCATTCCCGTAACGCTCAAGGCCAAATGGTTTGTGCTGATATTCGGTGCCATAGAGGTTATTACCGGAATCTTTGACACATATTCGGGAATCGCCCACTTCGCTCATCTTGGAGGTATGATTTTCGGTTTCTTCCTCATTCTGTGGTGGAAGAAAAGAAACAGGCTCTACACCTGGGAATAGGCTATGGCAAGGAGAGGTCGCAGAAGAAGGGTGCCGAGGTTTTTCGGAATAACTTTCAGGCTCGTTCTGATTGTGGCCGGAACATGTCTTGTCCTGAGTTACATTTCCTCATACATAGACCCCACAAAGTTTTCCGTTCCGATGTTTTTCGGACTGTACTTCATCCCGATTCTGGCAATTAATTTCCTGCTGCTTATCCTTGCTTTGCTGTCTCGGAGCAAAAGTGCCTGGATAACAATTATCGCACTTCTGCCGTCTCTGCTGTTTGCAGAAAGGTTTGTCCGCTTTGGCGGGGGGAAAGAGGCAGAAGGCCAGAAAATCAGGATAGAAACATACAATGTGGGCCTGTTCCGCCTGGCCAAAAGCAAAATGACATACGGCCAGACCATGGACAGCGTCATTTCCCAGATAGGAAAATGCGACGCTGACATTGTTTGCCTGCAGGAGGTCTATCTGGACAGTCTCCAGATAGCCAAAGAGATGCTCCCGCAATATCAGTGGAGGACATACCACCTGATAAAGCATCAGAACGGAAAGAGGAGCGGCAACATCATTTTCAGCCGGCATGCAATTGCAAAAGGCGGTCTGATCAAGTTCAAGAGCAGCACCAACCTTTCCCTTTACGCGGATATCGTAATCGGGGAAGACACTCTCAGGGTATATAACAACCACCTTCAGTCCTACGCCATTTCCCCTACCGCCCTGCTTCAGAAAATCAGGAGCAAGAAGACTTTCTCTGAGGAGATGAGCAACGAGATCATCAGTGTGCACAGCAAATTCCGCAACACTGTCATTCAGCGGTCTCACCAGGTTAACACTGTACTGGACAACATAAAGAAAAGCCCTTACCCTTCTGTCATCTGCGGAGATTTCAACGATATCCCGATGAGCTACACCTACCACAAGCTCTCCTACGGAAACAAGGACACTTTCAAGGAAGCCGGACACGGCTTTTCCGCATCGTTCTCTCTGCTCTGGCCCCTGTTCCGCATAGATTATGTTTTCATTCCGGAAAGTTTCAAAGTCATAAGCCATAAAACCATAAGATGCAACTACTCGGATCATTATCCGGTGGTTGCGGAATTCTCAAAGGAATAAGGCCATGGGAGAAAAGCACTCGTACAAGATGGATCCCAAGATGGAGATCCAGATAAAGAAAGCCGCGGAAGCAATCAAAGCGGGAGGCACTATTTTATACCCGACCGATACCATCTGGGGAATCGGATGCGACGCCACAAACCCGGAGGCTGTAAAGAAGGTCTTTGCCATCAAGCGCAGAGAGGAAAGCAAGTCTCTTGTGACACTGGTCTGCGACCTGGATATGCTGGCTAGGTACGTGAAGGACATTCCGGAGGCGGCACTGGACCTTATTGAGGTCAACGATGCGCCTATGACCATAATTTATCCGGATGCCATACATCTGGCTTCCAACGTAATAGCCGAAGACGGGAGCGTTGGCATAAGAATCCCCATGAACGAGTTTTGCCGCCAACTGTGCTTCCGGCTCAGAAAGCCCATCGTCTCCACTTCCGCCAACATTTCAGGAGAAAACCCACCAAAGGGATTCAAGGATATATCACAGGAAATAAAGGATGCCGTGGACTACACGGTGCATCCTTCCATGGAAGAAAAAGCCTCCACCCACAAGGCATCGCAGATTATCAAAATCGGCCTTAAGGGAGAGATTCAGATTATCAGGAAATAGCGTTTATTTCATTTTTACGAACGAAGGAGCCGTATGCCCGGTAAGGTGCACAAAGGCTTCCGCATAGTCGCACCAGTACTCCATTCCGCGGAACTTTTCCATTGGAATATGCCAGTTCCCGAGAAGGTCCGGCATTCCCTGGCTTTCGTGGCACATGCAGGCCTCGTGCTTCTTCTCGGCAACCGAGGTATTGTCCACATAATCCGTAGGAAGGAATTTCATGCTCTGGTTACCGCTCATGGCCTCGGCATAGAAGAGGTTGAAGCTGTAGCCGCTGTACCTCCAGGCATCATAAACCAGGATGGAGCAGATGCGATGATCCCTGTGAGTATCTATCGGCCAGTGGGTTATAACAAGTTCGGGTTTTTCTTCCTTGATAACGGAAAGCATCTCGTCATACTTTTCCTTGTTTATAACCGTTGCCCCGTCCACCTGGGACATGAACCTGTATCTTGCTCCCGTAACCTTGCAGGCAGCTTTGCATTCCTCTTCCCTGATGGCGGCAGCTTCATCCCCGCTTTTGCCAGGGATACCGGCCTCTCCTCTTGTCAGATACACACACACCACATCCCAGCCGGCCTGAAGCAGAAGAATCATGGTACCTCCGGCAATTGTCTCAGGATCATCCGGATGGGCTCCGATAATCAGGGCCTTGCGTTTCTTGCTCTTCTTGCCGGATGATGAGGATTCTCTCAAAGGAGAAGCGTTGAGGATAGACGGAAGGGACAATGCCGCTGCAGACGCTGCCACTCCGGCAGAAGTCTTTAGCCAATTTCTTCTGGATACTTTTTTCATATTGTTATGCTTTTGTTTGTTTTTCTGCTAACGCTGCAGGGATGCGAAATATATCTCGGAAACTGAAACCACCGCCGCGGTTTCCACCCTCAGCCGCGACGGTCCAAGAGTCAAGGGAAGAAATCCCTTCTCCCGGGCAAGGGCTATTTCCCTTTCCGAGAAATCACCCTCAGGACCTATCATAATCACCACATTCAAAGGCTTCTGCGATGTGGATACATATTCCCGGACAGTTTTCTTTTCCCCTTCTTCACAGTGGGCTATCAATTTCAGGGTTCCTTCTCCAAAATCGCGGAGGAGAAAATCAGATACGCTTACCGCATCCTCCACAACCGGAAGAACAGATTTCAGGCTCTGCTTTGTTGCACTCAGAACCAGGGCTTCCAGCCTTTCTTTCTTTACGGTTGTCCTGATAGAATGGTCGGATATCAGGGGAACTATCGCGTCAACTCCGAGTTCCGTGGCCTTTTCCGCAAACCACTCGTAGCGATCCATGTTCTTGGTGGGGCAAACTGCCATCACAAGACGGTAAGGTCTTCCTCCAACACCCTCGCTCTTTTCCACAATCCGGCATTCCACCTCGGCATCTCCCCTTTTCGGAACGTTGAGAGAAACAACGGTGCAGTTATATAGTCCTCCCTTGCCGTCAATTACAAACACAGTGTCTCCGGCCTTGTGCCTGAGCACCCTGGCGCAGTGATCCGCCTCCTGCCCCCTGAGCAGAACGGTTTCTTTACGGATTTCTGTAGAATAGAACAATTCCATCGCAGAGACAAATTTAACATAACTGGCAGAAAATCGTTAATTTTGTTCCTGATAAAATTTTAACAGTTCCTTATATGGCACAAGCGAAAACCACCCGTTACGTGGCCCTGGATGTTCTCAGAGGCATGACGGTTGCGGGAATGATCCTGGTTAACAACCCCGGCAGCTGGGGGCATATTTTCAAACCTTTAAGGCACGCCGCCTGGGCGGGATGCACCCCTACGGACCTGGTGTTCCCGTTCTTCCTGTTTGTTGTGGGCGCAGCAATGGCCTTCTCCTTTGCAAAATACGGAGAGAGCCTCTCCAGGGCAAGCGTCAAGAAGCTTCTGATCAGGGGCTGTCTGATTTTCCTTGTGGGAGTTGCTCTTAACGCATTTCCGTTCATAAAGCTGCCGATGGATCCCGATCACGGGTTCTGGTGGAATGTCGCAGAGAAATTCAGGCATCTGAGAATCTTCGGAGTGCTTCAGAGAATCGCAATGTGCTATATCGTGGGCGGACTGCTTGCCCTTTGGCTCAAGAAACCGAAGAAGATCATCAGCGTAATGGTTATACTGGCCCTTTTGGAAGTGCTCGTACTATGGCTGCTAAGAGACGGCCAGGGAGCCTTCCTTTTCGGTGAATCCGTACAGAGCACAATGGCCGGCAGGGCTTCCGGAGCATTCGACGTAAACTTCTTCAACTCTTTGGGTATGGTGGGAGAAAATCACGTTTACCACGGAGAGGGATTCGCATTTGACCCGGAGGGATTGATCGGAGTCCTCAGTGGAAGCTGCACCGTATTGCTCGGATTCCTTATCGGCAATATCTGCCGCACCACGGAAAACAAGACAGATGCCGTTGCAAAACTTTTCGTTATCGGAATGATCTGCCTTGCGCTTGGAATGATTGCCAGCATCTGGCTTCCTATCGTAAAGAAAATCTGGACAGGATCATACGTTCTCTACGCAGGCGGCTGGGCAATTCTGATGCTGGGATTCTTTGCATACTTCATAGATGTCAAGGGCAAGGAAAAGGCCTTCACCCCGTTCAAGGCTCTTGGAATGAACCCTCTGTTTGCCTTCGTGATGGCCGGACTGTTCTCCAAGATACTGGGCGGAATGATAAAGTGGAAGGTACCTGCAGTAATGGATGACGGCACGATGGGAGAAAAATCCTACTCTGCTCTAAGCTGGTTCTACCAGAATGTCTGCTGCCCTGTATTCGGTGGCAGCAACGAGTACTCATCTCTGATGTACGCTATCATATATGTGATAGTATTCACCCTGATGGCTTACGTCCTTTATCGCAAGAAGATTGTAATAAAGCTTTAATTGTTCTGCGATGAAAAAGATGCTCGTCATTAACGGAAAGATGGCGGATGCTGTGAGATGGGACGGCGTCAACCTCCACCAGATCAGGGAGATTGCCGGAGAGAAACTTATGGAACCTCATCTGTGCATGGGGTTCCTCTATCTTTTCATCGCAACTGAAGACGGCATAAGCCAGTGCAACGAGGGAGACTGGGTTGCAAAAGACAAAGACGGAAAACTTTACGTACTTAAAGCAGAAGACATTGATGCATAAAACATTTACCATAGCAAATTTGGAGGAAATAGACAAGGTCGCAGAGGAATTCATACAGTACATCTCTGAATCCGACCTCCAGAGCAACATCTTTGCCTTCTACGGAAAGATGGGTGCCGGCAAGACCACCTTCATCAAGGCCATCTGCAAGGCCCTTGGCGTCAAGGACATCGTGAACAGCCCCACCTTCACCATTATCAACGAATACAAAAGCGCAAAGGGCTTCCCTATATACCACTTTGACTTCTACCGCATAAACAAGCTCCAGGAGGCTTACGATATCGGTGTAGAGGAATACTTTGCCGGAAACGGTCTCTGCCTTATCGAATGGCCCGAGAAAATCGCCGAGATCCTTCCGGAAGACTGCATCAGCGTCACCATCACCACCAATCCCGACCTCTCCCGCACCGTAGAAATCTCCTAACCGCAACTATTTTAGGGGGCGGACATAGTCAATTTTACCGTTTGGCATCCGCTTTTTCTTTTCACACTTTACTTTCGCCTCAAAAAAGGAGGAAAATATGTTGTGTAAAGTGTATTGCGCGTGCTGTAACGGATTGGAGGTTACAACTGTTACGGTGGAGGTTTCCGTTACGGACGGGATAAGGTTCTTTCTTGTGGGACTTCCGGACAATGCTGTGAAGGAGAGCCAGCAGAGGATAGAAAGTGCCCTGAACTACTACGGGTTCCGGATTCCGGGAAAGCGTATTACTATCAATCTGGCTCCGGCGAATATCCGGAAGGAAGGTTCTTCCTTTGACGTTACCCTGGCGATAGGCATTCTTTGCGCATCCGGGCAGCTGGATGAAAGTGTCACGGCGCGCCTAAAGGATTTTGTCATTCTCGGCGAACTGGCCCTGGATGGCCAGCTCAGAGACATTCCGGGTGCTTTGCCAATCATCATCCATGCGATGGAACAAGGTTTCAAGGCCTGTATCCTTCCACCTTCCTCGGCGATGGAAGGGGCTGAAATCGAGGGGATAACTGTCTTTTCAGCTTCCACTTTCAAGGATGTGCTGGAAATCTTGATGAATCCGGGAGAGTGTGGAGACAGGATTGTC
>JAFYZX010000071.1 GCA_017548505.1 Bacteroidales bacterium
AGAGAATCCGTCCTTCAATATCTATTGTCACCGATATCATTATCGGGATATCCTCCGCCACATTATTCCCGTCTGCTTTCACATTGCTCGAGTCCCCAATTCTTGAACAATTCCGTTTTGCCGTTTCAGTTCTTGTCCCAATGGCCTTTCTTATTCCCGTGAGCGCAGCCTCGGCCTTTGCAAGATCGTAGATGCTTTCCAGTAGCAGCGCATCCGCTCCGCCATCCAGCAGACCTTTAGCAATCTGCTCGTACACGGCGGCATTCCTTGATGTTGCGACAAGGCTTCCGGCCACAATCGCCCTGCGAGGCCCCCACTCTTCCTTCCATCCTTCATCGCCGGGCAAAAAGTTCAATCCTTCCTCCGTGGCAACACGTGAAGCAATCTGTGCTCCGGCCCGGTTGATTTCATATATGTTGACACCTCGACTTGCTACAGCCTCAGAGTTGAAAGTATTGGTCCCTATGAGCTCCGCTCCGGACTGGATGTAAGACCTGTGGATTTGAGCAATCCTTTCCGGATCAGTAAGATTCAACTCACTGAGATTGCCGGAAACACCCTGCCCTCGGAGCATTGTTCCCATTGCCCCGTCCATGATTATTACCCTGTCGTCACCACGGGCAAGTAGTTGATCGCTTGTAATCCTGTCGCCGTTCATACTCCACAAAGATAATAATATTTTTCTGCAACTTAGGTAGCTGATTATTAGGCATTTATTCAAACTCCCTCCATGTAAAACAGAAGAGGGTGTTTGTACAATTCTCTGATTATATGGCATTTATGTTGCAGCAATCTACGGAGGCAAATACAACGGGAGGCGGTTCTACGCTTGCTATTTGGAAAACTTGAACTTGGCAGCAGACTTTACCTTGTGGCGGTTAACCAGATACAGAACGCATCCCGCCGGAATTGCGAGGAATGTGAGAAGCTTTTTCGGAGACTGGCTGAAGAACTTGCCGTTACGGGCACGGATGGAGTGGTTCACGTAGTGGACGTTCAGCTGGAAACGGCGCTTGAGGCTCTTGGCGTGCTGCATGTCGAACTTCCTGACATACGCCATGCCCTTAGGGTTGTTCCAGTACTGCTTCCACATGCTGAAGGAAGATCCGTCCGGCTGGTAGTCCACGTTTACCATCACGCGGTTGCAAACCAGGAGTTTATAGTCCTCGTCTATCATGTTGTAGAGAAGCGCCAGGCCCACGTACCGCTCTCCCTCGAACAGCGGGTACGGAGGGTACTTCTTCACCACCTCCGTCCTGTAAACCAGTTTCTTGTCGCCGAGTCCGCCCAGAACCTCATAATAATCGCGGAGAGTGGTCTCCTTCAATCCTTCCGGAAACTCCTTGCCTATCACCTTGCCGGTTGTATCCGCATCCAGGCCTATGATTCCTGCAATCCGGTCCTTATCTTCATCGCGATAATTATTCTTCCAGAAAGAGACGATTGTCTCCACCGCATCGTCCGGCATGTAGTCGTCCGAATCTATGCACACGTTAAGTTCCGTCTCAATGTTTGCGTATGCGGTGTTGTGCGCCCCGTGCATCCCCTGGTTCTCCTGATACACATAGTGAATCGGAATCTTTCCCTCTGAAGCCCAGCCTTCTACAAGCTCCCGGGTGTTGTCGGATGATCCATCATCCACAACCAGCCACTCGAAATCCTTGCAAGTCTGCCTGAGCAGGCTCTCGTAAGTCCTCCCGATTGTGGAAGCACGGTTATATGCCGGAGTAAAAACAGTCAGAGTCTTCATATAGTTATCCAAAACTATTTGCACACAAATTTACCAAAAAGTTTTTCATGGGGCAGCAACAAAAACGTCCCCGGTTTCCCAGGGACGTTAGCTGACAGATCGGAAAAATCTAGTACTTGCCTTTGGTCTGGTTGATGCAGCCAACCGGAGAATCCTTTCCGATGTATGTCCTGCTTCTGGTATCTCCCTTAACCCAGATAGTTACATTTCCATTGCAGGCAACAGGATCAACAAATCCATCAATAGCCTGAGTCCACTTGCTCTCTGAATATGCCTTGGTTCTTACGCCAAACCACAGATTTCCGTCAATAAACTCATTCTCTCCAAGTTTAATTGTCTTGTTCCAAGTCTTCTTTACGGAACTTCCGTTTCCGGAGAAAGTCTCCTCAAGAGGGTCTTTTACAATCTGTTTTTTAACAATCTTCTTTGTTTTCGGATCAATAATCAGAGTTCTATAGTCAACCCTTGGCTTAACGCGGCATCCGGCAACTCCATCCACGTCCATGGTAATCTTGAGGCTTACAATTTTTGGATGCTTAACGTATGAAACCTCGTTGTATTTTCCGGAAGTTGATCTCTGACAGAGGCGTCCGGATGCAACGAATGTTGTCTTAAGGCCGATAGGAAGTCCCTGATTTTTAGAACTGATATTAAAACCGGTCTTGTCGGCAACGGCTTTCAGAGTCTTCTTTACAGTAGCCTCGTCTTCACACATTCCGGAAACCATACCCTGAGGGCCGCCCCAAACGAATACACGCTCTTTTTTGTTTTTGGTGTTTTTGGTTATATCCTGCTTTGAAGAAACACTGTTGCCGCTGTATGAAGCGTTCTCGGATCCCTTGAAAGAAAAGTCGCTTGCCTCATAATCGGTGAAGTGATAAATACGGCATCCGTAATTCATATCGGAAACGTATGCCAGCTGGCCATATTTCTTTATTGCTTTCTCAACTTGTTCTCCGGTAGTGTTCTTTCCAAAAAGATTTGTAATGTCTCCGTTAAGAGGCTCTACGTGAACAGAATAATAGATCATGGAAAGATCCTCAAAGTGAACAATCTTTGTGCTGCTGGATGTAGTCGTTGTCTCAACCTTCAGTTTTGCTCCGGCATATCCTACATCGCATCCAACATCTATTGCCATCTTTTGAGTGCTGGTATAATCATCGCTGATATAACCAGAGCGCGCCGGCTGATGATATCCGCTGCTATAAGCCTGACGTACAAGCTTTCTTATGGCATCCTGTATTCCTGAATAGGAATTTTCAGCCTCCACTGAGTTAGCTCCTCCGGTATCAATGTCAAGAGTAACTTTAACGCGTCCGTATCCGAGATTTGTTACAGGAACCGCATTTCCGTCTCTAAGATCCGAGTTTACATAAACAAGGCAACCAGGATAAAGACTCGTGCCCTCGTTGCAGAAAAGATCCGTGCTTTTTTCTGTCTTAACATCAACCGGAGTACTTCTTAACTCTAATAGGTCAGAACCTACAATAAGATAAGCAGGAGTAGCGGCCTCGTTGATAACACGGGTAAGAGCTGCTGGAGAATCCTTGTCCTCATATTTCTGGAGAACATCGCGAATACTAGATGCTCCGCTCTTATTGTTAGAGGTATTTGAATTCGTCTGTTCGTTTTTAAACTTCGACTTTGACCCCTTGTCAGACTTGGATTTGTCATTTGTTTGACTGCCATCTCTTTGAGTGGCCTCTTTCTGAGTGGCCTGCTGTCTATCAATCTTGTGGTGTTTCTTTGATTGACCGTTGGCGGCACCTACAATCAATATAGCCGCCGCAATTAAACATAGATTCTTAAGTTTCATAATATAAAGTTTGTTAGATTCGTCAAAAAAGAGGTCAGGCACATAAGTTCACTTCAAATATAGCAAAAAAAAAAGAGAAATCTATCGATTCTCCATTATCTTCTTCAACTGCCGCTTGGCCGTCTTGCGGTCATATTTCTTCTTGCTCTTAGCCACACGGGTAGGTCTGGTGGAGATCAGCTTCCCGAACTTCTCTATCTCCAGCTGCCGGTCCACCGTCTTCACCGCATTAATCACCGATTTCCGCTTAACCTTTTTCATAACAATACTCCGCGATACGAAATTAGCAAAAAAAACGCTCCAGGAAAACCTGAAGCGTTTGGGAGGGTGGCTGGTGGGTCTCGAACCCACGACCTCCAGAGCCACAATCTGGCGCTCTAGCCAACTGAGCTACAGCCACCATAAAATATCGGGGATGCAAAGATAAAATCTTTTTGCCAATCTCCAACCACATTCACGTGAAAGTTTGATTGTTGATGGATCAAAAACTTCCACTTGCATAGGTAAAACATTTGTTTTATGCAATCTTATTCTTAAATTTGAAGTCTGCAAAACGGCGGGAAATACTTACAGTTTTTTTCTTCTGGACTGCGGGAGTGCTACAAATTGCATTCACTTTGGAAGATATTTCTGAATATTTACAAATACAGATTCTTACTATATGGCAAGAGAAATAAAATTCTCCCTTCTTTATAGGGATATGTGGCAGTCTTCCGGCAAGTACGTGCCGAAAGTTGCTATGCTTAAGGAGATTGCACCGGTAATCATCGAGATGGGATGCTTTGACCGCGTGGAGAGTAACGGTGGAGCGTTCGAGCAGGTGAACCTTCTTTTCGGAGAGAATCCTAACAAGGCGGTTAGGGAATGGACAGCTCCTTTCAACAAGGCTGGTATCCAGACCCACATGCTCGAGAGAGGTCTCAACGCACTGAGAATGTTCCCGGTTCCGGACGATGTACGTGCTCTGATGGCAAAGGTCAAGAAGGCCCAGGGAACGGATATCATGCGTTCTTTCTGCGGACTTAACGACCACCGCAACCTCAAGGGTTCCGTAATCCATGCCAAGGAAGCCGGAATGATAGCTCAGGCCGCTCTTAGTATCACCTACTCCCCGATCCACACCGTAGAGTACTATATGGGCGTGGTTGACAAGGTTGTAGAGTACGGCGCAGACGAGATCTGCCTCAAGGATATGGCCGGCATCGGACGTCCTGCATTCCTGGGAAGACTCGTAAAGGCTATCAAGGACAAATACCCTCACATCAAGGTTCAGTACCACGGACACTCTGGCCCTGGATTCAGCGTAGCTTCTATGCTGGAAGTTGCACGTGCCGGCGCCGAGTACATCGACGTGGCAATGGAGCCTCTGAGCTGGGGTAAGATCCATCCGGACGTAATCACCATCCAGGCAATGCTCAAGGATGCCGGATTCCTTGTAAAGGACATCAACATGAACGCCTATATGGAGGCCAGGGCTCTGACTCAGAAATTCATCGACGACTTCCTGGGATACTGGATCGCTCCTGGCAACCACCAGATGAGCTCCCTGCTCGTAGGCTGCGGACTCCCTGGCGGAATGATGGGTTCAATGATGGCAGACCTCAAGGGATTCCAGGGCGCAATCAACGCATCACTGAGAAACCAGGGCAAGAAGGAACTGGACATCAACGAGTTGGTTGTCATGCTCTTCCAGGAGGTAGAGTATGTATGGCCTAGACTCGGCTACCCTCCATTGGTAACTCCGTTCAGCCAGTACGTAAAGAACACCGCTCTGATGAACCTGATGCACATGCTCAAGGGCGAGCCTAGGTGGAAGACCATAGACAAGGACACTATGAACATGATCCTTGGCAAGATGGGCAAGCTGCCAGGCGAGCTGGCTCCTGAAATCAAGGAGATTGTCAAGCAGAAGGGCCTTGAGTTCTATGAGGGCGTACCTCAGGACGCATTCCCTGATGACCTGCCTCGCTTCATCAAGATGATGGAAGAGGAAGGCTGGGACAGAGGCCAGGACGACGAGGAACTCTTCGAGTTTGCTATGCACGAGACCCAGTACAGGGATTACAAGAGCGGCATCGCAAAGCAGAGGTTCGAGAAGGAGCTGGAAGCCAACCGCGCAAAGGCAGGCGCTCCTATTATCATCACCCGTCCGGTTGTGGAAGTTCCGGCATTTGACGTTGAGAAGATCATGGCCAAGTATCCTGATGCCAAGCCAGTACACGCTACCGTAAAGGGCGAGATTATCTGGGAGTACGATGTGGCAGACAAGTCCAGCGCTCCGGCAGAAGGCAGCGACGTGAAGATGGGCCAGACCCTCTGCCACGTACAGGCATTCTACGGAATGGAAGAGATCATCTGCCCGGCAGACGGCAAGCTTGTAGCTATCACCGCAAAGCAGGGCCAGAAGGTTGTAAAGGACGAAATCATTGCCTTTGTCCAATAACCGTTATCGCCAACTCTCTGGCAAACAGTCTTTTAAGCAAATGTGGGGTACCGTTTTTCGATACCCCACGTTTTTATATTCTGCTGAGCCTCAGCTATTTGCAAATTACATTAGGTTGATGCTTAGATCTGCTTACCGCCCACGTAGAGGCAGATGCCCGTATTGAGCTTGCGGTTTAGAGCCTTCGGGTTGATCTCGAAGTAATGGATTGGGAACAGGTTCTTTGGCTTGATCAGGTTTGCTGCCTTGATGAAGTCCTCGTCGCTCATAGTGTAAGGTAGGTTCTTCGGTAGGAATGCCACGTCGATTTCTCCCTGGAGGAACTGGCTCCAGCTATGGGCACGCACTGCTCCTGGAGCAAGCTCGTTCATTTCCGGAATCGGCTCGGTGTCTCCAGCAAAGTAGATGTCGAATCCCTGCATGGAAATCAGATAGCCGTTGCCCTCTCCCTTGATGTGGAACGGATGTCCGTTGTCTCTCTTGTAGTTGATGTTGTATGCAGGAATGGCGGTGATCGTCAGGCCGATAGATGAAACGCTATCTCCGTTTTCCAGGGTTACAACCTTGCAGTGGCGCAGCTTTGGAATGTTGAGCATGTTCACCAGGTTGGTGGAAGGATCCACGTTCAGAGGGTTGTTGTCAAGATCCAGGCGTGGTAGAAGTTTTCCGTCCGGACCCTTTGCTGTTCCGGCACGCATGGCCAGAAGGTCGTTCTCCAGAACTGTCCTCACTCCACGGCTTACGATGAACGTGGTGTTAGGCATTGCAATCTCCTCGATTGCCTTGGTGTCGTAATGGTCCGTATGGGCATGCGTCAGAAGGATCAGGTCCGCCTTCTTGCAGCCGGTAAAGTCAAAGAAATCCGAGCAAGGATCCACATAGATGTGCATCCCCTCCCATTCCATGTGCACGCATCCGTGCGCTAGATGTTCAAGATTTACAAGCCCCATCGGGGTGTAGAAAGAATTGTATATTCCAGTTTTCATAACAAATGTTTTTATCGCGATTAAATCTTTTATAAAGTTAAGCGATTTTTTCCAACAAATCAAAAACACAGAAAAACTTTTTAAGAATCTAATGAAGACTCTATAACTTGAACTTGACTCCAGCCATGAACCAGAAACCCGGCTGAGGTATCATCCCGAAATCATAGTACTTCTTGTTGAAAATGTTGTTGGCCTCTATATAAAATTCAATCATATCCAGAGGATATCCGTAACACAGTCTTGCGTCAACAATACCGTAAGGCTTGTATCGGTGAACCAGACCTTCTGTATCGGTATATGTTCCCGTTCTGTTCTGGAAACGATAGAACAGGGAAAAATTGCATACCTCAAAAATGCCAAGGTCTAAAGTGGCAACAAATTTATGCCTTAAATACTCAAGTGCATACCTGCTCTGAATGCCTGACGTTTCTTTCTTGGTCTGGGATATGTAGCTGTACGAGAATCCAATTCCCTTAAAACTGAATGTTTTATAATGGCGCCAAGGTCTGTAGGATGCTTGAATAAGCATACCGCTGGAGTTTACCCGGCCAAAGTTTACGCTTCTCCAAACAGCATCTTCTCCGTCTGCGGTGTTTCTTACCCAGTCTATCAGATTTTTCATGCGGTTATTGAAGAGGCTTAGAGACGAAGAAAAATAGCTTTTGTTGTATTTCAGGCCCATTTCAAAAGCATTGACTTCCTCCGGCTTAATGTGGCTGTCTGCCTTGTGTCCTCCAACAGAGTAATAAAGCTCTGTTACTGAAGGCATCCTCAGCGATGAATTATAGGAAGCATAGAGCCTGAGAAAATGAAAGCCTTTTTGATATATCAGCATTGAAAGGTCTGCAGATGGATAAACCTTCATTTTCATCTGAGCCCAACTGTTCTTTATGGCTAGCATTGCTGCTGAAACAGTGTACTTTTCCTTGATGATGTTATGCTCCAGGAAAAGACTTGTATTGGTACGGTTTAGGCCGTAATCGTAATAACGGTCTGTTCCTTTGATGTGCTTCGGATGATCCAGCGGTTCACCCAAATTGCCTGAGACAAGGTCTTCATTTCTAATCTCTCCCCCGAAAGCCGTAGTTCCAGCAGCCCAGCTGAAATAGTTGTTCAGGTTAAAGCCGTAAACATTTGTCTTGTGATAGTTGAACGGATAAGCTTCGGGGTTGTTCCTGAATAATTCAAAACGGTCGTTAGAGTGGTTCCAGTAAAGTGAAGGACTGACAATCACCGCCCCCTTCTTGTTATTACCCTTGACTGCGGCAAATGTCTTGAACGTATGCTCAAACTGCTCGTCGTATTTGGCATAAAAATGGTTTGATCCCCAGTCCTTGGAACTTAAGCCGGCAAACCATCTGACCTCCATATTCTCATCCAGATACTGTCCTTCATAATAAGTCTTCAAGGTCTTGTAGTCCATATTCAGATGACCATCCGAACTTCTTGAATAACCGTCAGACCTGGTATAGCTTGCACTCAGCGAATTCTTGAAATGGATTCCATCCAGGTCATCCAAATTGCTAGATATCCTCTTCGAGCCGGCAAAATCATATCGGATTCCGGTGCTTAAATACCCGTACGAACCTGTTTCAACATTGGCCCACAGCCTGTTCACATCTGAGATCTCAGTGCGAATATTGATTGCTCCCATCAGCGATGAACTCCCTGTAATTTTTCCGGACGGACCTTCCAGAATGTCTATGCCATTTATCTGCATCATCGTCAACGGAAGGTCGAACGAATTGTGTCCGGTCTGAGGGTCTGATATATTGATGCCATTCAGAAGAATAGCAGCCTGGTCGCAATTACCGCCGCGGATACCTACATCTGTCTGCGCACCTATAGGACCTCTTTGCCTGACATCCACGCTCGCAGAGTATTTCAGCACATCATTTATGCTCTGGCTAGGAGTTGCCCGAACCGCATCGGTGTTGATTGTAGTAACCATACGGGCTTGCTTGTGCCAGACGATTGGAACCCTGGAAGACAGCACGCTGATTTCATTCAGATATGTAGTGGTGGTATCCTCAACAACCACGCTGTCTGAGTCGAATCCTGTAGCCGGTCGTCCGTCCTGAGCCGCCGCCCTTGACGTCACCAGAAGGCTCGTCGCCGAGAATAACACGCTTATTATAAACCCCTTATATAGTGTTCGCATAGATTCCGTCGTCAAAAATGAGTTCCAAAGATACAAAAAAAGGAGGCACCTGTTTTTAGGCGCCCCCCTTGGTGTTGCGGCTTGAGCAGATTACTTGCCGGCAAGTTTCTTGTAGCCCTCGTAGCGGAGCTTAGCGTACTTCTCGGTGAGCGAGAAGAGCTCCTCTGCTTCCTGAGGGAAGGTCTTCATCAGCGATGCATATCTTACCTCGCCCTTGATGAAGTCCTGGAACTTGCTCCAATCCGGTTCCTTGCTGTCCAGAGTGAACGGATTGGTTCCCTCCGGAACATCAGGATTGAAGCGGTACAGATGCCAGTATCCGCACTCAACGGCCTTCTTCTCTTCCAGCTGGGAGTGTCCCATTCCGGCCTTAAGACCGTGGTTGATACAAGGCGCGTATGCAATGATCAGAGACGGGCCGTCGTGAGCCTCAGCCTCTTTCAAAGCATTCAGATACTGCATCTGGCTAGCACCTGTAGCTACCTGAGCCACATATACATAGCCATAGCTCATAGCCATCATTCCGAGATCCTTCTTGCGGATCTTCTTGCCGCTGGTTGCAAACTTGGCAACTGCTCCTGCAGGAGTACTCTTGGATGACTGTCCGCCGGTGTTGGAGTAAACCTCGGTGTCTACAACCAGAACGTTAACGTTCTCGCCGGAAGCAAGCACGTGGTCCAGTCCGCCGTAGCCGATGTCGTATCCCCAGCCGTCTCCGCCGATAATCCACTGTGAGCGTGGAATTATGCAGTCTATGTACTCAGCGATGCCTTTGCAGTGAGGACACTTGCAGTCTTTGAGGGCTGCAGGAAGAGCAGCTGCGATTTCCTTGCAAACGGCAACGTCCTTCTTGTTCTCGAGCCAGCGGGTAAGAAGGCTGCGAACCTCCTCAGAGCACTTCTCGTCTGCGACAGCGGCCTTTGCCCTCTCCTCGAGAGTCTCGCGGAGTCTTGCGAATCCGAGCCTCTGGCCCAGACCGAACTCAGCGTTGTCCTCGAACAGGGAGTTAGCCCAAGCCGGACCTCTTCCGTTCTTGTCCTTGCAGTAAGGGGATGCAGGGAAGCTTCCGCTGTAGATGGATGTACATCCGGTAGCGTTTGCAACCATCATCCTGTCTCCGAACAGCTGGCTTATCAGCTTGATGTACGGAGTCTCGCCGCAACCTGAGCAAGCGCCGGAGAACTCGAACAGAGGCTGTGCAAACTGGGAAGCCTTGATGTTGCTGTCCCTCTTGAGAACCTCGTCCTTGTAGCCGATCTTGCTGTGTAGCCAGTCGAAAGTCTTCTGCTGGGCAGCCTGAGTGTCTGCTGGCTTCATAACCAGAGCCTTTTCCTTTGCTGGGCAGATGTCTGCGCAGTTTGCGCAACCTGTACAGTCTGCAGGATCTACCTGCATCACAAACTTGTAATCCTTGAGGTTAGCCTTTCCTTCTGCTGTCTTGAGGCCTCTCAGAGGAGCCTTTGGAGCCTTCTCGATTTCCTCATCGGTGAGCAGGAACGGACGGATAGCAGCGTGAGGACAGATAGTCGCACACTGGTTGCACTGGATACAGTTTGCAGGATTCCATTCAGGAACGTGAGTAGCAATGCCTCTCTTCTCGTAAGCGGCTGTTCCGGCAGGAATCGTTCCGTCTGGGAAGTTCTGGAATGCGCTGACAGGCAGGTCATTTCCGCACTGGGCGTTAACAGGGTCTGCAATCTGCCTAACCCAATCCGGAGCAAGACGGTTGTAGCTGTCCGGAACAAACTTGCTTGCGCTCAAGTTCTTCCACTCGAACGGAATCTCAACCTTTACATACTCGCCTCCGCGGTCAACAGCAGCGTAGTTCATCTTTACGATGTTCTCGCCCTTCTTGCCGTAACTCTTGTCTATCATCTTCTTCATTTCCTTAACGGCGTCCTCGTAAGGAATAATGCCGGTAATCTTGAAGAATGCAGACTGGAGGATGGTATTGGTACGGTTGCCCAGACCAATTTCCTCAGCGATCTTGGTTGCGTTGATGATGTAGAAGTTGAGTTTCTTGCTGACAATCTGGTACTTGATGAAGTCCGGAAGTCTCTTCAGAGTCTCCTCGGTATCCCACAGGCTGTTGAGCAGGAAGGTGCCGCCCTTCTTTATACCCCTGAGAACATCATACTTGGTAAGATATGACGGAACGTGGCAAGCCACGAAATCCGGAGTTGATACCAGATAAGGCGAGTTGACAGGATTATCGCCGAACCTCAGGTGAGAGCAGGTAAATCCGCCACTCTTCTTGGAGTCGTAATCGAAGTAAGCCTGGCAGTACTTGTCTGTAGTTCCGCCGATAATCTTGATGGTGTTCTTGTTTGCACCTACAGTTCCGTCTGATCCCAAACCGAAGAACTTAAGCTCGTATGTACCCGGCTTTGCAAGGGAAATCTCCTCCTTCTGAGGCAGGGAGAGGAAGGTAACGTCGTCCACGATTCCGATCGTGAATGAGTTCTTCGGCTCCTTTGCCTTCAGGTTCTGGTAAACTGCCAGAATCTGAGCTGGAGATGTGTCCTTTGAACTGAGTCCGTAGCGTCCACCAACGATCTTTACCTTTCCGGCAAATGCGGTGTCGGCAAGGGCGCTCTTTACGTCTACGTACAGAGGCTCTCCAACGGCTCCCGGCTCCTTGCAGCGGTCGAGAACGGCGATTCTCTTTGTGGTCTTAGGCAGAGCCCTCAGGAAGTACTGGGTGCTGAAAGGCCTGTACAGCCTTACAACTACAACGCCCACCTTCTCGCCCTTGGCAACAAGGTAGTCCACAACTTCCTTGATAGTATCGGTGACAGAACCCATTGCAATCACAACCCTTTCTGCCTCAGGATCGCCGAAGTAATCGAACGGCAGATAGTGGCGGCCGCAGAGCTCACCGATTTCTCCCATATACCTGGCCACGATGTTAGGAACCTCAGTGTAGAACTGGTTCCTTGCCTCGGTCTCCTGGAAGTAAACGTCAGCGTTCTGGGCGGTGCCCTTGGTTACAGGGGCGTTAGGGTTCAATGCCCTCTTGCGGAAAGCAGCCAAAGCCTTGGTGCTTACCATCTTCTTCAGACCTTCCTCCGGAAGAACCTCAATCTTCTGGATCTCGTGGGATGTGCGGAATCCGTCAAAGAAATGAACGAAAGGCACTGAAGACTTGATTGTGGAAAGATGAGCCACAGCGGCCATATCCATAGCCTCCTGAACACTGGCGGATGCCAGCATTGCAAAGCCCGTCTGGCGGACTGCCATCACGTCCTGCTGGTCTCCGAAGATACTCAGCGCGTGGGTGGCAAGGCTTCTTGCCGTTACGTGGAACACTGCCGGAAGCAGCTCTCCCGCAATCTTGTACATGTTAGGGATCATTAGCAGCAATCCCTGTGATGCTGTAAATGTAGAAGTAAGTACACCTGCCTGAAGGGAACCGTGTACGGCTCCGGCGGCCCCGGCCTCACTCTCCATCTCTACCACCTTAACGGTCTCTCCAAAGAGATTCTTGCGTCCGAATGCAGACCATTCGTCCACGTGTTCAGCCATTGGAGAAGAAGGGGTGATAGGATAGATAGCTGCAAGCTCACTGAAAAGATAAGCTACGTGAGCAGCTGCCTGGTTTCCGTCGCAGGTCAGAAACACCTTTTCTTTACTCATGATATTTAATCAGTTATATGCTTTGTTGTTGTATTACAAACCCAAAAAGCCTAACAACAATTAGGCGTTCAAAGATAACAAATATTAAGGGCATTAGCAAAGATATTTGCCATAGCTTTCCCGTCACCGACCTCCAAGTGCTCCCGTCCTCTCCAAAATCAAGAGGCTAGGCGCATTTTGAGGCCTTTTTGCTCCCGGCCTCTCCGAAATCGAGAGGCTAGGAGCATTTATTGTAGGCCGGTGATTTTGGTTTCTGCCGGGGCAAGCTTGCGTGCAAGGCCCTGCAGCACGGTTCCTGGACCGAGCTCCACAAACTCGTTTGCTCCGTCCGCAACCATTTTCTCCACTATCTGGGCCCATCTTACCGGATTGGTAAGCTGGATAAGAAGGTTCTTCTTGATTTCCTCAGGATCTGTGTGAGGAAGGGCGTCCACATTCTGGTAAACCGGGCAAATTGGCTTTACGATAACGGCCTTCTCAATTGCCTCGGCGAGTTCTACCCTTGCCGGATCCATCAGCGGTGAGTGGAACGCTCCACCCACCTGCAGAGGCAGCACCCTGCGGGCTCCTTTCTCCTTCAGGATGGCTCCTGCGGCAGCTACAGCCTCGATGTCTCCGCTGATTACCACCTGGCCGTGTGAGTTGTAGTTAGCAGCAACCACCACGCCGCAATCTCCCCTACCTGTAACCTCAGCGCAAGCATCCTCGATAATCTTGTCCTCCAGACCAATTACAGCCGCCATCGTAGATGACTTCAGCTCGCAAGCCTTCTGCATCGCGAAGGCACGCTTGGAAACCAGCGTAAGGCCTTCCTCAAAGCTCAGCGCTCCGGCTGCAGTCAGTGCGGAAAACTCTCCCAGGGAGTGTCCTGCCACCATATCCGGATCAAAGCCGGCAATTCCAGCCTCGGCGGCCTTAGCCCTAAACTCGCTTCCCTCCTCGCTCTGTGCCAGACACTTGGCCAAAACAACGGAATGTATAAATATCGCAGGCTGGGTAACCTTTGTCTGCTTGAGATCCTCGGCGCTTCCCTCAAACATCACATCGGAGATCCTCCATCCCAAAATCTCATTAGCCTTCTCAAACAGCTCTTTTGCAAGCGGCTGACTTTCGTACAAGTCCTTGCCCATACCGGTAAACTGGGCACCCTGGCCCGGAAATACAAATGCTTTCATTTCTATAAAAGTATATAAAAGGTTTTAGTGGCCGCAAAGATAAGAATTTTATACCTTTGTGCCACTAAAACCACTCCGCCCCCGTAGTTTAACGGATAAAACGATGGATTCCGGTTCCATTGATAGGCGTTCGATTCGCCTCGGGGGTACAAATCCCCTATTTCTCCGCGACAAACATACCGTCTAACCTTTCCAGCAAAACTTCAACAAACGAAACCTCCCTATCAAGAGCCTTGGCGAGAGGTTCCGAGAGAACACTCCACTCGTTTCTTATTGAAGCCACAAAATCCCTTATGGAAGAAACGATAGCATTTGGAGCCTTGATCTGCGTATCCTCCATAATAACCACATTCTTCAATACGTCTGAACGATGCTTCTTGATGTCTTTGGTGTTGATATGTTTGCCATTAGCCTCCTGGAAAGAATCCTCTAGGAGACATATCCTGGATATTGTTAACAAAGAAATAAACGTAATTCTCAGAGAACGCTTCAAATGCCTCCCTGAATTTCCCTAAGCCTTCCATTTTATTTCATCTATTAACCTTTCAACTTCACCTTCTACCCGCGGGTCTGAATTATCGCAGAGAGAAATTGCCAACGATAATTTATCTACCCATTCTGATTTTTCTCCCAACTTGACTACCAGAGGGTATTTCCATGCCTCAACGATGATGTTGCCGTCATACTCATTAGGATGAACTAATGCTCCTGACTCTTTGAATGACCGCAGCTGATCAGCACTCATCATTATGATTCTTTCTGGGTCTGGATTAAGACGGGTATAATGCGCAAGTGCATTAATCCCGCAAAAAGGAAAACTGTCTTCTGATAGAAACTCATCGCAGAAAACACGGTCCGCCACTGGATTTATAAGAAATGGCTGAGCCTTTTCCCACAACCGCCTTCCTCTCTCGTTGAAATGAAATATCTTACGTTTGGATCCATCAGAAATCTTTTGGCATAATTCTAAGTCTGCAAGGCATGTAATTCCAAGTGTGATATTTGGATAGGAGTATGGAATCTTGCCCTCAATATCCCGTGCCGCCACCCCTTCTAAACTTTCTATTTGCAAATGATATAGAAGAAGGTATTGAGCAACCGGACTTAGCCTCTTAGCCGGTTTTCTCTTTCGCAAACGTTCATTTGCCACGAGCATAGGCAAGAATGCATACTTCTTTGAAACAATGAAATACACATCCTTATCAATAAGCCGTTGCCTTTTGTATGCAGGGCACTCTTCGAGAAGAAAGACAACCGGTAAACCAAACTTCCCATTTAGTTCGCTTGCAGTAATGGCTAAAGAACGGGGTGTAGGAATATTTCCTTTGGGTTCCGCAAAAAGAAGAGGCACGCTATGAAACGCCCCTTCATAGAATCTATACGAAATCGAATCTCCAACACTGATACCTTTCATTTGCGCCTTGCTTTTTTCTTGAAGTTCAACAGTCTTTCCTGATATGACAATAGTCTTCATTTTATAAATTTGCTTCAATTTAATCCATATTAAAACGATGCAAATATATTAAATTGATTTTATCGGAACAACCCTTCCCCCTAAAACCACCTGCAATATATACTGTAACCCCGCTCAGCGAATGCCAAACGGTAAATTCGTTGCCCTACCCCAAAAGAAATTGTTAATCCCAGAATTCCTTTGGCGATTCCTGGATTTTTGCAATCATTTTTCCTCAGCGACAACACAACGGGCAGGAAATCTTTCTCCTGCCCGTCTTCTTCTTCGGTCAATGACAGCCAACCGAGTCTAGAAACTTTGGAACGCGCTCCAGCTGGTATTGCCCTTAATTGCTGAAGTCCTCATCGATTCCGGAAGATTCATAAAGAATTGGAAGCCCGTAAACGTCTCTATCTGGCTTACACTTGTAGCGTATGTGGTGTACTCACCAGGACTTGCCACATGTTTAGCCCAGAAACCTATCATCTTTGCATCTGTTATCCCGCCATTGCTGCCCCTCTTAACCTTAAGCAACACTTTCCAGTAATAATTAGGTACCGGAATGCTGCTCGGCTTTATTGAGGAGCTTGTTGCAGTGAGATATTTAATTGTCTCAGTCACTCCGGCTTTCTGGAAAGCAGCGCCAGTAACCACATACACCGTATCTGTGCTTGATGTAAGATCTCTGATGGCGCCTTCCAGATTGCTCCACATTGGAGAGTTGAAGCTGTTCTGGATCTGTGGTGTCTGGTTGGTCAACACAAACGTTGCCTTACGCAAATTCGCATCGCGTTTGCGGTCTGCAGCCGGAACTTGGTGTCCTCTGGAATAAGTGCTGTTTCCATAGTTTGTTCCGTAACTGTTGCTCTTCACATTTATCTGGATAGTTTTATCCGTTATATATTCGTTAAAATCCCAGGAAGTACTGCTGGCACTGCCGGAAATATGGTTCGCAGTCAGAGGATAAGCAGACCACAGAGCAGTGTATTTACTCTTATCGTAGAGGTAAGAATAGTTTCTGTTCTTCCCTAATCCAGAATTGGTTGCATCGGCATAGAAAACCCCTTTATAGTAAGAATCGTTAGATTGTGTAGCCTCTACCGCGTTGAACCCTAAACCGGAAGGCAGCTCCAGCCATCCAGTAGGCATCTCTCCTTCTGAGCCGCCTCCGCCTCCGCCACCGGATCCGCTGCCATCTCCCCAAATGATTTCTATCTGGGAGATATACATTGCTCCATCGCTACTCCTGAGGCCTACATACGCATAGTCTCCCTCTATTGTAAACTCAGTCGAGGTACCTTTAACAATGCTTCCAACTTTTGTTCCCTGTGTACTGGCATTTGAGGAATAAAGATCAGCAGCGGAGCTATATGCGGTATTCTTAGCATATATATCCAGTGTCCTGCCGGTATCGGTACTGGAAGCCCAAGTGACAATAATTTTGGCAACTCTTCCTCCTGATGTTGTAGTAACAATACCGGAATTTGATTTGCTGGAGCGTAACTGTATATTGCCGTTGTTATTAGCATTATTGCCGGCATAAACGGCTGAACTGGCCGCTGTAACACCTGAGAAATCTGTGTAATTTGTAGAGGTTGCCACAAAACAGTCTGCAGTGAGAACATCAGTAACATTGCTTCCAGAAGCAGCCGTTACAGTAATGGTATAGCTTACACTTCCAGCCAGATATCCGGTGGCAGAACCTACGGTTGCCTTAACCGTAGCCGTTCCCGTTGTGGTTCCATTCAAAGTAACTGCTCCTGTAGAGGTATTTATCGTACCTATAGCATCACCTTCCATCGAGTAAGTAACAGTCCTGGAGTCTGAAGCATTCTTGGTTACCGTCTGACCGGTAAAGGCCGTATAACCGCTATCTCCCAACGAGAAGGAGTATGATGGAGTTTCAAAGGAAATTCCCAGCACAGAGACATTTCCCTCCAATTTGTAAAGAGACGGAGTGGTCTGTGTTCCTTTATAGCATGCAAATCTTGGTGAAGAAGGATTATACTGAAGTTCCCTTGAACTTGTAGTAACCGAAGTGATTTCAGCCTTGCTTTCAGAATCAATGCTAATGGTCCATGAATATGTGCCAGTCTGCTCTTTGGAGGAGTTATCGGTATTTCCATCTTGATATGCCACGTAATATCCATTGTATGAGCCTTCTGCCGCGTCTTTTATCAACCAGTTGCCTCCACTCTTTACCAAAATCACAGGCTCTACCATAGAAGCATTATCCAATGTTATCTTTTTATTGGCATAATTGCTTGTAACTTCAACAGATGGGTGATATGAACCTCCTGTCCATTTCCCCATTGCGATGTATTTATTGGAAGAGTAAGCAACAATTAAATACTCCGCTCCATCAACAAGGTCATCGTCATCTTCAACAAGGATATAGTTCTTTGAGGTAGATATTGGCGTTCCATACCCGGCCATGTTTATTCCGAACCTGGCCATCTGACCCAA
This sequence comes from Bacteroidales bacterium, assembly GCA_017548505.1. Taxonomy (GTDB): domain Bacteria; phylum Bacteroidota; class Bacteroidia; order Bacteroidales; family UBA932; genus Egerieousia. The sequence continues at coordinate 17,887 of JAFYZX010000071.1, forward strand.
AGCAAAGTCGTAAGTCTTAGTAAATGTGGTTTTGTTATAGACGTTCTTGTCTGTATATACCACAATGCTTTCAAGGGCCACACCTTCAACAGGCATCGAGATAAAATATACAGGAAAACTTCCGTCTGAGTGAACTGAGGCTCCTTCCGGGTAAGTTAGCGTGAGCTTCTTGGTTGACCCGGAATATGTGCCTTCCGAGTAATTATAATATCCTGCAACGTTTTTATCAAAGGTTATCTCTAGACTGTTTATAGTTTCATCCGTTCCCAAACCCTTGAGCGTTAGCTTATTTACTGTTACCACACGCCTCATGGAGAACTGGAGGGATGATAGTCCTGTTGCAGAAGTGATCAATTCAGAGACCATCGCATCGGCAGACGGGTCGTAAGATGACACAGAGGGACTCTGATTTTCCTGAATTCTTGGATTTCCTCCGCCGCTTATTTCCTTTGCAAATTTTGCTTTGTAAACATATTCAGATGCCGAACTTGAGTTAAATTCCACAGTAAGCGTAACCTTCTTCATATCTGAACTGTAGGAGGCTCCCTTTATGTTTCCAAGAGTAGTATTCTCGTAAACCTTGAAATACTGCTCATCTCCAGTTGTCCAGACATACGAAGCCTTATCATCTCCCTCCACTACAGCAGTCTTGGTATCCGCTCCCTTTGTAAAGGTTACATTAACAGTTCTCTTGAAGGTCTTCTCCGGAACTTCTTCTGTCTTGTCCTTGGCACAGCCTGCCAGCAATAGCATAACAGCCAGCCCTGAAAGCAATAATAACTTTTTCATACTCCAGAACCTTAACTAATCGTCTTCGTAATCTTTATAACTATCAGAAGATCCAGGCTCTCCCGGATCTCCCGGACTGTTCTGAGCAATGCAATTCTCCACACAAACAGAGAAAATCCTGCATTTCGGAGCAGAATATCCCTCAACCCTTGTGTTGTTCTGACAAATAGTTTTCATGACTAAACCTTAATTTCCTTTCCCCATCCCCCAAAAATCTACCCGCATATTTGATGCAATTTAATCAAAATTTCCCACAATACCATTTCCCTCAGCGATGAAAAACGAGATTAAAAAGGATGGAAAAAATGAAAAACAACAAAAGAAGCGGGCAGGATCGCTCCCGCCCGCCAATCATTATCGGTCAATTTATAGCCAAACAATAGTTGTAAAACTATAAATACTCGTCAATAGTTTTCATTCAGAATCCTATCATTCGTAGGTGACAGACAGATAGTTTACATACAAACGATGACTCTTGTCTGTGCCAGTACATGTAAACTTAACGGAAGAGGCATTTATACTGCTTTCGGTGATTGTTCCACCTGCACTAATAGCTTTGTCAGCACTTGCTGATCCTTCATCAATTGTTACCGTTACTGTTGTTTCCATTGATGAACCGATAGTAATGCTAGATATTTTATGTCCATTATTAGCACTAACCGTAAATAATCCTCCATTTTGATAGACACGTATTTCGCCATTATTAACTGCTGGAGCTGTGCCTGCATTTCCTTTTTCTGCTAAAAAAGAAACATTAGAATCGTCATCAACATATCCAGATATTGAAGTGAAGGAATTCATTGAAACTGTAGCACCAGCACTTTTTTCTACAAATGTGGCAGTAACAGTAACATTGCTTGCTGGCATTGTAAACTTACCGCCACTAACAGCTATTGCATTGTTGTTAGCATCTTTGACATCCCAAGTACCAAACTCATAACCACTATTCGGAGTAGCAGTAAGAGTCACAGTAGCTCCTTCTTCTGCCTCTTCACAATCAGATGAAATAGTTCCATTGCTAGTGGTTCCTATTGTAATTGTGTATTTAGGTGCAACATATCCCTTATACACAACTGTTACCTTTTGTAATCTCCAATGTCCGCTGCCTGAAGGTCTGGTAAATGTTACAGAATTAGACTCTCCAGTCCAAGAGGATGTTTCGGTGGAATAACCAGATGGGGATGCAACATCACTATTTGGCGCATTAGAATCGCCGGACCATTTCAATTCTATTTTAGAAATCTGGTATGCTGAAGCAACTGTGAAAGAACCGCCCCCATAAGTCCTAATACCCGAACCGGTTGTGTAGTATTTTCCGTCATTACTACCACCAGCAAATGTAATTGTGAAATGTCCTCCATTAAATGGATCTGTGTATTGTATATCATTCTGCAAAGCAGGAGTCCATTCTGCAAATACTATTGTTTCTGGAGCGGGTATAGATGAGGATGTAACATTTATGGTATAGCTGGCTTCTGCAGAAAAATAATCCTCATCGCCAGCAAAAGTAGCGGTAATGGTAGCAGAACCTTCCGTCCCGTTTAGAGTAACTAAACCTGTCGTTGCATTTACTGTTCCTATAGCATCACCTGAAAATGCATATTCAATATTGTCTGTAATCGCCGTAACATCAGGCACTGATGTAGGTATTTGACCGGTAAACTCACCATAGTTTGCTGTTGTTTTAGAAACGGTCTCTTCATCAAAGGAAAGAGTCACTACGGTTCTTGAATCATGAACGGCTTTTATCATATATATTGGAGCCATAGTACCTGCATAAAATGCGAATCTAGTATTACCAGCATTATGCATTAGGCGCCTAGTTGAATAAACATTGCTGTTTATTATAGCAACACCATCATCAGCAATACTTAGTGAAAAAGACTCAGGATCATCTGAAGAATGAGCTTTATTCCCGTCTTCGGTTAAAGCCAAATATTTACCTGTAACAATATTCTTGAGAGAGTATCCCCCTTCCGTTTTAGCAACTGTCCAAATGTAGTTTCCAATATTCTCTATACTTTCAAAATCATTAAAAATGACTTTATTCTTAGTCACTGATGTTTCTATCTCATTGTAGTAGTTATAATCGTTGAATGTTGACATAATATACCAATTGGTATTATGAGCTAAAATAAGATAGTTGCCAGAAAGATCTTCTAAATCTCCTATCTCAGCGGAAGCCATATTAACATTCAAAGTATTAAGAAAACCTTCTTTAAAAGAAATGCCTCCAGTCTTTGCCGTTAATTCCCTTGTATAAGATTTTGTAGCAGACTTAGCTACAATCTTAAACTTTGCCCCAGCTGGTATTATCGTTTCCCAAGAAGTAAACCAAACAACTTTACTAGTCCCAGACAAATTGGCTTTGACCTCTATTGTTTCTGTTTTGGTATTCTCTTCATAAAAATCTCCACTCTCGCCTGTTGTAAGATTAAAGTGCTTTCTTCCTGCCATATATACTCCATTAGGGGCGGTTAATTCCACAGACACGATATCTTCAGGAATATTTGTCAAGGTAATCTTATTGAGAGCAGTTGCTCTACGATAAGAAGCCTCCCACTCACCATCAATAGCACTCTTTATTTCTGGTTTGGCTATCATAATGTATGCAGCAGGATCATAGGAAGATGCTGTTGCATTCTGAACGGCAGGCAGAGCTACTTTATAACTCTCTGGGTTTGTATTATTGGCTGTGACGGCAGCAGAAGCCGGATACATTCCCATATACTTGAAACTGTCTCCTGCAGGTGCTTCTTCTAATGTAAACTCAAATATTGCCTCAGTGTAACCATCCCAATCAGCAGAGGCATCTGATGATGTAGCAAACTTTACTGAACTGCCCTGAACAGCTATCTTCATATATTCACCGGTCCCCCAATAAATGGTTTTATCAGAGATATAGGTCTTTGTACCTGGATCTCCCTGGAGATCTTGAACATTTGCCTTAACCTTTATGTGCAATGCGTCGGCTTCTTTCTCAGGAGCATTCTGATCATTCTTGCTGCAACCAGCAAGTGTAAGAGCAGCGATGGCTGCTAAAGCGAAATAATTGAAAAACTTTTTCATAACCTGCCAGTTTTTAATAATCACCATTGTCATTTGTGGTATCGTCGTCATAACTTCCACCACCACCCTGAGTATATTCATCAGGGCTACCTGCAATTACAGACTCAACTGTAACTGAGTAGACCTTGCACCTCGGAGCCTCGTAGCCTCCTTGTGCAACATTGAGAGTTTTGAGTTGCTTTACCATAAGTGTGTGTTTTTAGCCTAAAAATATACTAATTGTTGTTATTTGTCTAGGGTGGCTCGTATCTGCCATATTTAGATACGCGCGAATAATCGGGCTAAAGGTACGAAATAAAATAATACGCTCTATCAATATCGCTGAAAAAAATGGCAGAGAGATAAAACAAACATCCGGCAAGGGGAAAGATGGCAGACGTCTGCTGTTAGGCTTGAGCTGATTCCTCACGCTTGATAATAACCCTTATACCTCCAAACGTCTCAACCAGCGTGGGTATTTCCAGTTTTTGTCCTATAGACCAACACTTTATTTTGGAAGTAAGAGAAATCTTCTTATATTTGCATTGGATTGGCAACCCCAATCAAATGGGCCGGGGTGTCCCCGGTTGGAGAGAGATTCAGGCAGCTGGGTCTTTCTTTCTTTTATACTCCTTTGGGTATAATTTTCAAGCCGAGCAAGGAATCCTTGTCAGTGAAAATGTTACACTGGAAAACATCATAGGCAAGATTTACAGCTTTTGGATTCAGCACGTAACGGGCAATAGGATAGGCAATCAGATCGGCTACCTGCAAACAAGTGACATTCTGTTTTTTGGAAAGAAAACTAAATTTGGCAATATGAGAGTTAAGCCGTTCGGGTGTCAGCCATTTGGTTCCTTTTGTCTTAAACGTCTCATAGTAGCGGGTAAGTTCTTTGTCTTCTTTCTTGCCGCGCATCTCCATAATGACAGTAAGATCAGACCTATCTTCGTTTCCAATCTCGTCAAGATAAAAGATGCTTCGCTCAATGAGCCTTGAAAGAGCCAGCCCATACACATCCCCATCCTTCCCGTATCTTTCGATAAAAGGCCATTTGAGAATAGAACAACTTACGATGGTAAAAGCACCTTCCTCTCCCATGATGGCATTAATGCGCTCATAGAAGTCTCTTTTGACTTCGGGGTTCAAGAGTATCTCAAAACCGTGCTGATGCTTGCGGATATCCCTTGAGTGCAGTATAATATTCCTGTCTCCCCAGAAAAGGGCCTTCAATTCAGCCACTTTTTTTTCCAGAGCCTTAAGTTGAGGTTTGGATACAATGATTCCGCACAAGGTAAAAACCGGGAAGTCTTCGTCTATATTGTCTAGAAATGAATCCCCACACTCATCTACAAACATGTAGTATTTCTCTTTCTCAGCCATAATCTTTTCCACTTTCTATCGGGCACAATGTCTTCCTTAAAAGCAGCACTTTTCTTTTTCTTCGCAATGAGCTGATGTGAAAATATGTCGCAATGCTGTGACCGATATTCTCTACATGTAAGATTGTTTACCGCAGAATTTGAAAGAAAGGCTAATCTTTTGCCCTTTGCAAAAAAATATACAATCAAAATTTAATTCTCATCTCTGAGAGTTTTCATTTCATTCAAATAGATTTCAGGCTTGAAATGATTTCTCGAGCTTGTTCCTAGGACAAAGAAGCGATTACCCTTTCAGAGAGTCCAGTGTACTTTGAAATTGTTTCTATAGCAAAACCGTCCTCAAGCATCAGGATAGCAATGTCATAGATATAAGCATTGGATGGGGCTTTAACGTAAGCAATTTCATAAATCTTAAGTCGTCTTTGAATCGACTCATATTCAAGGCACTCTTCTGAGATCTCTTTCATTTTTTTAGTAATTAAGAGTTAAACAAATCCCGAACGGTGTGTGGCCGTCCGGCAATGTTACTATTAGTGCCATGGAGCAGGAATCTCTGCGGATAGGCAAAAACGAATCGCGGCTCCCCGTAACTGGGTCTGAAAAAACACCGCCGTCCACTTCAGCAATCACTGCCTCGCTTGATGCAAAGATAGCAATAAATGCATCGCGGAGCATCAGTTTTCCTGGAATCGCCAAAGAAATTCTATTATGAGAATTATGCTCCACAAACATTATGTTCGCAGCGCATAATTTATTTTAATATGAGATTTGTTGATAGAATCAACGCCATATTGACGCCAATCTTTCAGGGTTTCCTCGTACTCAGCCTTTTCCAATAACCTCCGTTAGACAGGCTCACATGTTTTATGAGCCCAAGTTTCAAGACATTTCAGGTCTATGACAGGCAGCCGGACTATGATGCAGGCCATAAAGGGCGTTGACTCCCTCTCCGGCCTCTTCTCTGGTTGAAAAATGACAAGAATTTTGCCATCTGTCAATTTTTTGATATTTTTGACACTTGAATGAAAATCTGTCAAAAAATGGAACCTTATGATAGGCATACTCCTTACAATGCGTTGCCAGCTCTGCCGCCGGAAAAAGGTTTATATCTGGATGATGATGTGACCAAGAAGCTCGTAGAGGCCAGCAGGAGGCTCTCAGAGCTTAAAGGACTTGCTTCTACATTGCCAAATCAATCGATATTTGTCAACACCATCGCACTGAGGGAAGCAAAAGCAAGTAGCGCTATTGAAAATATATTCACAACAGATGACGAACTGTACAAATCTCTCTCTTATCAAAAAGATGATTATCTGGAAGGACCGGCCAAGGAGATTCTTCATTACAGAGAAGCTCTTTGGAAAGGTTACCAAGGCATTGCCGGTCATAAAGAGATAACAATGCAGACTGTTGTTGATATTTATCGAGCGGTAAAGAATACAATGGACGGCATCCGCCCCTATCAGGCGGAAATAGTCATTAAAAAGCGAGGATGGGGATCTTTGGTAGCAGATACAGTATACACTCCACCTAGGGGAAAGGGGGTTGTGGAGAAGAAGATGACGGAACTTTTACATTTTATGAATGATGATAATGCTTATCCTGTAGATCCGCTATTGAAGATGATATTGGCTCACTACCAGTTTGAGGCAATCCATCCATTCAGAGACGGCAACGGCAGAACAGGAAGAATTTTGTGTATTTTATATCTGATTCAGAAAAAGATGCTGGATATTCCAATATTATATCTTAGTGCATATATTCTTCAAAACAAGGATGCTTATTATCAGACATTGAGCGGTGTTACCGGTATGCGAGACTGGAAAGGCTTTATTTTGTATATGCTGGAAGCGGTGTCTCAAACCGCAGAGTACACTACAGACAAAATTCTCAGAATCCTGTCTCTTATGGAGAAAACGGAGAGCATTGTCCGCAATCAAAAGAAACCAATGTCAAGACTTGAACTTCACAAATTATTCGAGCAGCCGTATATTCGTCCCAAGAGCTTGTTATCTAACAATATCAAGAGCGTGAATACCGCCAAAAAGTATTTGTCTGAACTAGAACAACTAGGGCTGCTTTCAAAAGAAAAGGTGGGCAAAGAGTTTATCTGGTTTAACACTGATTTGATGAATATTCTCAGCGATTGATTTGCAGATAATCTCGATAGTGAAAAAACAAAACGGGCAGGAAATATTTCCTGCCCGTTGTTGCTAGGTCTGTAATTTCTGTTTTATTCGTAAGTAACAGTTATAGCTTGAACAAGAAGGTTTGCAGAACCTCTAATGAAAGAAACTTCTGAAACTTGTGTTCCTGAATTAGCTACATAGGTTGTAGGTGAAGTGGTTCCAGAAGCCGTGAACCCAGAAGGAGTTGCAGGAATACCCGTTTTCCATGTTAAAACCACACTTGTTATCTTCTTGCCGCTAGGTACGGTAATCTTGACACCAGAGCCTTCTGAAGAAGCATAGAATCTCCAAGTATTGTCTGATGAGTAATACTTTCCATCATTTCCCCCACCACCTAAGGCGGTAAAAGTAACATCACCAACAGTTGCGCTCGAAGTTTTTTGACTATTTGTCCAGGTTGTATTTCCATTGGAGCCAACAGTAAGTGTTACTGTAACGCTAGAAGAGGATTGTTTAGTAAAAGTCCTGCTAACAATACCTGTAGCCTTACCGTCTTTAACTGCAAAGGCCTTGATTGTTGTTGTTGCAGTAAGATTAATTGCTGCAGAGTATACAGAGCTGGATGTTGTTGGAGTTGTTCCATTCGTGGTGTAGTAGATAGTGGCTCCGGCATCTGCAGTAAGAGTAACATTCTGACTACTGGTAGTAAAGTTGCCACCATCAGGAGTGAATACAGGAGCTTTAACTTGAGTTATCAGTGTACTTCCTTCTGCCATTTCAGGAGTAGTATTATACTTAGTTAAAGTACCCTTGAATACAACATAGTCTCCAACTTTGTAATCATCTGCAGAACTTGCTGCTGTCTTATAGATTTCGAATGTATTGGCTGTTCCGTCTTCTGAAATCCAGAAGGAAGTGTTATTACTTGCTGAAGTCCAAGCATAGGCGATGGAACTAATAATGCCCTTAACATGAACATTAGATGCCGTTGATCCACTCAAAGCCAGCTGGGCTGCTTCTGAAGCTGTGTAAGGTTTTTCAGCTGATCCATCATTAGCCTCTGCATTAATTGTATAAGTCTTAGAAACGATACCAGTGGAAATTTCTCCCTTAACAGCAAATGCTTTGATGGTAGTTGTAGTGTTAACAGCTATCGCTGAAGAATATACAGAGCTGGATGTTGTTGGAGTACTTCCGTCTGTAGTGTAGTAGATAGTAGCTCCAGCGTCTGCAGTAAGAGTAATAGTCTGAGCGCCAGTGTAAATTCCTCCGTCTGGAGAGAAAGCAGGTGCTTTAACTTGAGTTATTAGCGTACTTCCTTCTGCCATTTCAGGAGTGGTATTATACTTAGATAAATTACCCTTGAATACAACATAGTCTCCAACTTTGTAATCGTCTGAAGAACTTGCTGCTGTCTTATAGATTTCAAATGTATTGGCTGTTCCATCTTCTGAAATCCAGAAAGAAATATTATTATTTGCTGAAGTCCAAGCATAAGCGATGGAACTGATTATTCCTTTAACATATGCCTCTTTTGTGCTTCCGCCCAAAGCGGCTTCCTTAGCCTCAGTTGCTGTGTATGGATTCTCAGCAGTTCCAGGTACATTACCTCCCACTTCACACAACTTGGAAACGACGTTGCTCATCTCCAAATGATCTGCTCCGGCAAAAGCCTTGATGGTTGAGGTTTGTGTAATGGTGAAAGGTTCGGAATATACTTGGGTGGTGCCGGCCGGACCGCCTGTCTGTGGATCAACACCAGGTTCTGAACCATCCGTTGTGTAGCCTATTATTGCACCTCTGGTTGGGCATGTGATGGTAACGGTTTTGGTGCTTGCTTCGAATGATATTTCTGGATCATCGCAATAGTCAATAACAACAGCAGAACCCTCACCGGAACCATTTAGTTTATAAATTGCAACCTCGCCAGTAACAGAACTTGTCGGGCTATAACAACAGAATCTGCTAGAGGTGGCATTATACCTCATGACATTCCTATCTTTAGTATCTGTTGCGTGAGCCTTGAGAATGGAATAATAAGCATCCTTGGAGTCTTTTCTTGTTTTGATTGTAAATGAAGTTCGGCCTTCTATGTCACTGTAAGATTTGAGATTATTATCAGAACCAGAAGCTCCGATGTATTTACCTGCATTATCTCCATTTACACACAAGAACGCTGCTGTATTCTCTACATCAGTAGATCCTTTAACTATCTGGAACACCTGAACTGCAGCGGAAGGATTGACAATTGTTGATTCACCGTCTGAAGTATTGTTCTTTGTAACGCTAGTCTGATCCCTATAATTTGTTCCTGAAGTGGCGAGAGCATAATCAGCGTCAGCCGCAACAATAATGAACTGGCTGTTAGTTAAAAGTTCACTTGTTTTGGTAATCTTGGTGTAAACCTTATCTGCCTCAGGAGTGATGCCGTCCATGTCAATGTTGAAGGTAGCAACCTTTCCACGCTGGAAGTTACCCTTGTCTGCAGGGAAGTTTATATTCTTGACATATATGCCCGCATCGGTGTTAATAGAAACCTTAAGGGTTTTGCCAGACATATCTACAGGACGAATGGCAAACCAGAAGTTCAGGTCTGAATTGGCTGGATTGGTGCTGACAACTACGTTCTGTGCTTGAGAAACAGTTGATGAGCTGGCACTTGATGCAGCCGTTTCGCTAATGTGAGTATTCTGGATAACCAATGTTTTGGAGGCTGAATTTACATCCAATGTAAAGGTTGCAGGATAGAAGAAGAAACGGCCTGCTATATAATCCTCAGCCTCCAGAGTAATGCTGCTGATAGTGACAGTTTCTGGGAAGTTCTTCAGTTTGAACTTACCGTAAGCTGCAAGATGCTGGAAAGATAGAGGCACAACCGTACCTGCTGCTGGCCAAGCGGAAAGTGTTGCGCTCTTGCCGGCCAGAATCTGAGTCTTCTCATCTACAGATGTGTTGGTTGGCTCCTGGCTTTGAGGAAGTTCAACATTAACTCTCTCTGAAGTAATTGATATAACAGAGCTGAATGGGCTCAAAGCATAGAAAGTGTAGCTTCCGCTTCCGTCATCCGTAATATCAACACTGAAAGAAGCGTGTCTGCCCCCATCCGTAGGAATTACCGTGGCTTTATTGTAGGTAGTCGCCATGTTCAAATCAATGGCAACATCGGTATTTGTGCTCCAAATGGTAGGATAACCGGAACTGGTCTTCTCTCCAAAATAAGACTTGGTGTCTGGGCTGACTGCATTGAATGTAACGGTCTTTTTAATGCCGTCGGCCTGTACGTCCTGCTCGTCATCGCTCTTGGCGCATCCGCTCAGTGAAAGTGCAATTATTGCAGCGGGAAACAAAAGGCTAAAAAACTTTTTCATAATCTTTCCTCCTTTTAGTTTAAACATCTCCCCAATCATCATCAACAACAGGCGGAACGTCGTCTGGTGAATCCAATGGAGAGGCCGCAATTAAATCTTCTGTTTCTAGGAGTTCTATCTCACAAAACGGAGCGAGATACTCTTCCTTTTTGTTTAAGATCTTCATGGACTGAAAATATTATAGTTATTATTATTTGTTCTGAGCGACTGGGCAACTGCCCATAATCCGTCCAAAAATACGAATTAATATTGACAAAGAGAAATAAATCTGCAAAAAGAGATAAAAATGCCTTTGGGGGAATTGCTAGCGGATGTAGACAAAGATGTAGTAGAGCATAAAGCCGGAGGCGATGAGCTTTAGGCCGGTGCCGCAGATAAAGCCCGCAAATGCTCCCAGGGCGGGAACTATGGACTGGCCGGCGGTTTTCTTGCCGAAGATGATCTCGCAGAGGAAAGCCCCTGCCATAGGCCCGATGACGATGCCGAACGGCGGAAAGAAGATCAGGCCGATGAAAAGTCCGGCCAGAGCGCCCCTGGATGCGTACGTGCTGCCGCCGGATTTCTTGGTAAGGTATGAAGGAACAATATAGTCCAGAATGGTCACCGCGATGGTTATGACAAGCCAGATGAGAAGAAGGCGAGTGCTCATAGGCTCTCCGGAAGAGTTGGTGCCGCTGCCCCAGAAATATAGAACCATCATTCCCAGCCAGGAAAGCGGAGGGCCCGGGACTACCGGCAGGACGCAGCCGATGATTCCTATGATTCCCAGGAAGATGGCGATGGTTATGATTGCAATGTTAAGCATTTTGGGGTAGCGTTTGCTGGTTAGTCTCTTCCTTTGTACGGATAGTCTTTGAGATTTACGTTGCACCAGGCATCTATGAGCTCATTGTCTTTGCTCTTGAGGGCCTTCTTGTAAAGCTCGCGGATGATTTTCATATAGTTGAGGCTTCTTCCTTCCCTGAAGGAGCTGACTCCAACATCCTCCGTGCCGCCCCAGCTGTAGTACATTTCCCTGGTGGTGGAGCAGATTCTGGCAAAGGAGCCGGTGTAAGGCTTCAGGTCTGCATCGCTGAGCTCCAGATAAAACTGAAGCTGATCCTCTGTGCACTCGGCAAGCTGCTCGTCTCCAGCCTTCATCTTGGGGTCTGCAACATAGACAGTTATGCCGTCCTTGAATACGTATGGCTCGTAATAGCCGGCGGTGTACATGGCTTCATAGACCACTCCCCTTACGGCAAACTGGGCGCCACTCTGCCAGCGGATGAAGCGTAGCAGGGTATTGGTATACTGGTAGTCCAGGCTGTGGACGGTTTTCCAGCAGGCGGAAATGGTCCAGTATGCAAGTTGCTCTGCGGTTGGCATCAGGAGATAGACACGGCCTTTCTTGGGTTTGCCGGTCTTGATGTCTTTGCCGGTGTAATAGGTATATTCCTTTACGGGATAGCCTTCCCAGCCGGGAACGTCGTAGTGGGTTGCAACATATTCCTCAGCCATATATGCGGCCTTGAGAACAACCTCGCATCGCTGAATAAGGGTCTGGAGACTGTCTTTGACATACTGCTTTACGGCCTTGTCCTTGAAAGGATTCATTTTTCTCAGCGATTCAACTTTTTCTCCGTTGGTGGCAAGGAGGTCTTTGCTGGACTGGGCGTTTGCGGGGATTGCAGACGCAAGGACAAGCGCAGCGATTGCGGCAACTGCGACTGTCCAGTAGGATTGTTTATGTGTTTTCAGATTGGCTGGCATTCTTTGAGAATTGGTTGATGGAAGGATGTGCTATTTGAGTTCCGGGTTTTCGTCTTTCTTGTCTGTCTGCTGGTTTTCAGGCCTGTTGTAGATCATCACGGGGCCATCGTTGTCCTTGTCCATTTCCATCTGGTGGCGGCCTTCTTCATCCAGGGCTTTGCGGCGGGCCTCCTCGTCCTTTTCTCTGCGTTCCTTTTCCAGGCGAGCCTGGTCTTCTTCTCTGATTTTTTGAGTAATGGAGTTGGAAATGCCTGTTATTTCCTTGTAGGAATCAGGGAAGAAATCGCGAGTCTGGCTGTAGGAAGGAAACCTCTGACGGCGGAGCTTGCCCCTTGTGGAAGGATGAACCTTGCGGGTGGTAAGTTCGCTCCGCGATTTGATAAGCTGGTCTTCTCTCCAGTTGAAGTCCCTCAGGCGCATCTTTTCTTCCGGGAGTTTGTAAGTTGGTGTAACGTCGCTCTTTACATTTTCTATGTAACGGACACGCTCAATGGTCTGGTTGGCGATCTTGGCGGTGAGCATACGGCACTCCTTCTGGTTCATCAGGGTAATGACGCTGTCTCTCTCGGCGAGGAAGATCATAGCCTGGACTCCTCCCAGGGCATCAAAGCGGTAAACATCGTTATCCTTGAAGTATGCTACCATCTCCGTGCTCTTGATCTGGTGGAAATGGATGCTGTCTTCCTTGGATATGATGAAGGCGTTTTCTATGAGGTTGGCCTTGTAGATCTCGTTGTTGCGGATGGAAAGCTGGATGCTGTCTGAGGTGAACTGGGTCTTTTCCTCATTCCATAGGACAGGATCTCGATAGAAGCGGGCGATACTGTCTATTGTGGTGTAGATCAGCGAATCGCAACGGCCGCGGAGGTCGCTTCTGAAGAGCTTCACCTTGTGGTGGACGCTCAGGAAGGTAACCGCTGTTGTGTCCAGCGGAACAATGGTATCCTTTGGTATGCTCAGCGAATCTGTTGGGGTTTTTGTCAGCAGGGAGTCTATTCCCGCCCGGGTGGAATCCGCAGGGTTATTCGGGAGTGGAGGATCCTTGCGGTCCAGCATCTTGTCAAGGGATGCCTGATCTGCGGGCTTGTTGAGTTCCGGCTGGCCGTCTGGATTGTTTTCTTGCGGGCTGTTGGCCGGGTTCTGCTTTGGAGGAGGAGGAAGGATCTTGCCCATATTCTCCTTGTTGCGCTTGTAGGCATCAAGGTACGCCTTGTTCTGGCGGTTGATCTCGTCCATAGGGTCGGTGTCGGCCAATTGCCTGCGCTGACGGGCCCTGGCAACCTCGCTGCTGTCCACCTGGTGCATAGGAATCTGCCACATCTTTAGTGTATCGCCCGCAATGAACAGGGTATCGCGCTTGTAGATAGGCTGGCTGGTGAGGGAATCTATGCCGGTTTTCTCCTCCGAGTACATGCCTGCGGCGGCGTTGTCCGTCATATAGAGAAGCATCGGACGCTGTACGTAAACGCCCTTGTCGCCCATTATGATGGCGCTCTGGGCCTGGTCGCGGACCTGGACGTTGTCATAGAGTTCCGCATTGCCGGACTCGCGGTGGTAATCTATCCAGCCCGCCCAGAGTTCCTGGTCCTGAGTGGCGATGTAGTTGTCTGTCTTCAGGACAAGGGTCTTGCTCCTTGTGGCGTACTCCATGTTGTTGGAAAAGAGGGTGTCACGGCCTTTCCAGGCAACAGTGTTCTCCCCGAACATCGCAACTTCCTGGGCGGAATGGTATTCCACCATCTCGGACTTGAGAAAGATGGAGTCCGAGTACATGTTAACGTTGTCGTTGAACATAAACATCCTCTCTGCGGAATCGTACATTCCCTCCAGGCCCTCCACAATGTCTCCCTTGGCCGAGCGCATGGCCCCTCCGTTGTAGAAGGTGGCAACGCTGTCTGCCGTGTTGTAGTCCAGGAAGCGAGTCTTTAGCTGGTCTCCTTTCTTGTTGTAGAGCTTCACAAGGGTGCCGCGGAACTGGACCATATTGTCATCTGCGATGTAGGTGGCAAAATCGCTGGTCAGATATGTGTCCTTCTGGATGATCTGGACGTGGCCCATGGCGTCGATGACGTTGGCGTTGACATCCCAGGCGGCACTGTCGCAGAGAAGATAAGTATTGTTGTGGAGGAAGCGGGCGGGGCCTTTCACAATCCTGAAAGGAGCGCCGTTTATATCGGTGAGCTTTATTGACTTGGCCTCGATCAGGCGGACAAGGCTGTCTCGGTCCTGAGCAAAGTCCTGGGCAGAAGCTGTCCCGTTAAGGAATAACAACAGCAAAGCCACTATAGCGAATACACGGCCCGGGAACAAAGACCGCTTGCAGGAGACTTCTCCCCTGCCACCCTCAAAAGTGCCTGTTGCTCTCCGAAGAAACATAATGGGCTATCCCTATTTGGCTTCCTTGATCCAGCCCTTGCTCTCGAACTGGCAATCGCGGAACATCTCGTCTATGCGGATGAAAGTGGTCTTCTGCTTTTCCTCAACGAATTTCTTGAGGGCTTCCTGCTGCTTGAGGTTCTGGGCAAAATTCTGGACGACCACAAAGTCGCGGTCAACATCTGCGGTGTGGGACGGGATGATTTCCTCCAGGCGGATGATTTTGAAGATGGTCTGGCCCCTTCCCTCGTTGTCCTGGCTCTCGAACGGAGCGGACAGGTCTCCGATCTTCATGTCCTTAAGCACCGCGTAGTCAGACGGTTTTAGCATATCCTTCTCGAAGAAGGTGCTGCCGGTGTTCTCGTCCACCATCTGGCCTCCGTTGAGGTAGGACTTAGGATCCTGGGAGTACATTCTTGCGGCCCTTTCAAACGTGATGCTGTCCGAGAGGATGGCGGTGCGAATGCTATCCAGGCGGGTAAAGCACCTTTCCCTTTCCGCATCCGTGTACTTTGGCTTGAGAAGAATGTGTCGGGCGTTGAACATATCGCCGTTCTTCTCTATCATCTGGATCAGGTGGAACCCGTCCGGAGTCTCCACTATCTGGGAAATCTGCCCATCCTTTAGGCTCACGGCGGCATCGGAGAATGCCGGCCAGAACATGGCCTTAGGAGCCATGCCCAGCTCTCCTCCTCTCATCGCTGATTCCTTATCGTCTGAGTAAAGTGCTGCAAGAGAGGAGAATCTCTCCCCGTTGAGCACCCTCTGGCGGAACTCCAGCAGCTTTTCCTTTACCTCCATAACCGCATCCTCCTTGCTTGGATAGAGGACGATATGGAGAAGACGGTACTGGGTGGAGATTATTGGAAGGGAGTCCTTATCCACTTTCTTGTAGAAGCGGCGCACCTCGCTTGGTGTCAGGCTTGGAACCTTGGAGATAATATCCCTCTGCTCCTGCTGGATGAGGCTCTGTTCGCCGAGGATCTTCCTCCAGTCCTCCTTCAGGCGGAAGAGAGGCTTCTTGAAGTATTCCTCTACCTGCTCCTGACCGCCCAGACGGTAAAGAACTCCGTCCACCCTTTCCTGAAGCTGAACCTCCACCATATCGGCAGAAATCTGGAGAGAGTCCAGTTTGGCCTGGTTGAGGAAAAGCTTCTGCTGGAGAGTCTGCTCCAGAATGTTGCACCTCATCTTCTTCTCGTCTGTAATAGCTCCCCCGCTTGCCGCCAGCAGCTGAACCTGCTCCTCTAACTGGGAGAGCAATATGGATTCGTTGCCTATAAGGGCTACCGTCTTGTCTATGAGTCCATTCTTGTAAACCTGGGCCTTTGCCGTAGAGAGCGTCAGCACCAGAATAGCTGCAACAACTGCAGAAAATCTTCTAAGGAACATCTTATCTTTTATTTTCATTTTCTTCTCTTTAATGCTCACCGATGAGCCTTAAACTTCCAGCCGGGAAAATCAGTCCTTCACTAAAGCCCGCGGCTGTAGTTAGGAGCCTCACGGGTGATGGTTACATCGTGTGGATGGTTCTCCCTCACGCCCGCAGCTGTGATTCTCACAAACTTGGACTTGCGCAAAGCCTCTATGTCCTTGGCTCCGCAATATCCCATTCCGGCTCTCAGTCCGCCTGCCAGCTGGTAGATGACCTCGCCGAGATTGCCCTTGTACGGCACCTGGGCCACGATTCCTTCCGGAACCAGCTTCTTGATATCGTCCTCAGCGTCCTGGAAGTAACGGTCCTTGCTGCCCTGCTGCATGGCCTCCAAAGAACCCATGCCGCGGTAGGACTTGAACTTACGTCCGTTGAGGATGATGGTCTCGCCCGGAGATTCCTCCACTCCTGCAAACAAAGACCCTGCCATTATGGTGCTTGCGCCGGCTGCAAGAGCCTTCACTATATCTCCTGAATAGCGGATTCCTCCATCGGCGATTACCGGAACTCCCGTTCCCTTGAGGGCGTCTGCGGCCAGCATCACGGCTGTCAGCTGCGGAACTCCCACTCCCGCCACAACTCTCGTGGTGCAGATGGATCCCGGGCCGATTCCCACCTTGACGGCATCCACGCCACATTCCGCCAGGGCCTTTGCTCCCTCTGCGGTTGCCACGTTCCCGGCTACGATCTGCAAGCCCGGGAAAGCTTCCCTTACGGTCTTGACAGTCCTCAGAACTCCCTCGGAATGTCCGTGAGCCGTATCAATTACGATAGCGTCCACGCCAGCCTCCTTGAGCATTGCTACCCTGTCCGCCACATCTGCGGTAACGCCCACTGCGGCAGCTGTCATCAGACGGCCCATGGAGTCCTTGCTGGCGTTAGGATTGTCCTTGATCTTGGTTATGTCCTTGTAGGTAATAAGCCCAACCAGTTCTCCCTGCTTGTTTACCACCGGAAGCTTCTCTATCCTGTACTTCTGCAGCAAGCGGGTTGCCTCTGCCAGGTCCGTACGGGTGGTAGTTACCAGATTCTCGCTGGTCATCACCTTGCGGATAGGAGTCTTCTTGTTGGATATGAAGCGGAGGTCTCGGTTGGTAACGATACCTATGAGTTTCTGGTTGTCATCCACCACCGGAATTCCTCCAATGTGATTGTCGGCCATAAGCCTCAGGGCGTCAGACACCAAGGCATCCGGAGAAATCGTTACCGGATCGAAAATCATTCCGTTCTCGGCCCTCTTCACCCTGCGAACCTGGTCTGCCTGAACCTCTATCGGCATGTTCTTGTGGATGACTCCAATTCCGCCTTCCCGGGCAATGGCGATCGCCATCCTGTAGTCCGTCACGGTGTCCATCGCGGAAGACACTATAGGCACCTGCAAAGTGATTTCCCTTGTAAACTTGGAAGATATGTTCACATCCCTCGGCAGCACGTTTGAGTGAGCCGGTACAAGCAGCACGTCGTCGAACGTCAGACCTTCAAACATTATCTGATCGTCCGGATTGTTGTTGATGACTTTCTTCTGCATAGGACAAACCGTTTTTTCGCATTACAATAATTTGGCGAATATACTCATTTCCCGCCAAACCCCCAAAAACAACTTTCAGTTGAAACCCGAAATCCCAGGTATTATTGCATACGACCTTGCATCGGTGACACTACTCCTGGACCACTGGTACACACTTCAGCCTTCAAGTGTGCCAGGTCTCGAAGATTTCCGGACACCTTGCACGGTTTGGCCGGAAAAGTGTGCCAGGTCTCGAAGATTTCTGGACACCTTGCACGGTTTGAGCTTTTCTGGTAGAATCTTGGGAAGGACAACTCCGGAAAGGAGATAATCGCTGCAACGCAACTCCCTGATTATATTAGCATTGGATGTTTTCCAGAGCTGAACGTCTTGCTCTGAAAGTTATTATATCGCTGATTATCAACCACTTGGTTCGCGGCGAAATCTGCATGCGCTGTTGCTTCGAATGCATTGTTACTTCATGCGTTTGCGGAGCATGGCCAGGAGTTCCTGGTAGCGGACAAGCCCCCAGCTCTTCTGGAGCGGGGAAAGGAACCTCGGAGGAACCTCCCCGGCAAAACGGTCTATGTAAATGTCCGGCCTGAGACGGCCTATGAAATCGGCCATGAAATCCAGATACTCATCCAGAGTGAACTCGTGGAAATCTTCCCTCCTCTCGGCGAACTCCTTCTCCATCCGAGTGCCTCTAATGATCTGCAGCTGGTGGAACTTTACCGCCGTTACGGGCAGGGAGTTGATAATCCGGGCCTCGTCTCTCATCTCCCTCAGCGATTCCCCCGGAAGCCCGAAGATGAAGTGCGCGCACTGAGTCAGGCCCCTTCTGGCCGTCTCCTCCACCGCCCTGACCGCGCACTCGAAGTCGTGTCCGCGGCCGATCCTCTCCAGCGTCTTGTTGTAGCAGCTCTCAATCCCGTACTCCACTATCACTATTTTCTTCCTCTCAGCCTCCGAAACTCCTCCAGCTGAAACTCCTTCCTCTGAAGCATTACCTTCCAACGCATAATCACGATAGTTGAATGTTCCCTCCTGGATGCTCTGCAGCAGATCAAGTTTCCCGGAATCTACGCAGTCCGGGCGGGTACCGACCACTATGCCTTCAATCAGCGGATGGGAAAGCGCCGTAGCATAAAGCTCCCGAAGCTTTTCCACAGGAGCGTAGGTGTTGCTATATGGCTGGAAATAAGCAATGTACCTCTGGGCGTGGCGGTAGCGTACCGTATGGAACTCAACTCCCTCGTCTATCTGCTGGAACAGCGGCTTGTCCGGAGTGCAGTAGTTCGGATGGAACGCATCGTTGAGGCAGAAAGAGCATCCGCCCACACCCTTTGTCCCGTCGCGGTTCGGGCAGGTAAAGCCGGCATCCACGACCACCTTCTGCAGCCGCGCCCCGTACTTCTTCCGGAAATAATCCACAAACGAATTCAGCTCCGCCATATGAAAATCTGCTACTTTTCAGGAAGCTTTTGCGATACGCCTGGAGTGGCTACATACTTGCAGTCTACGCCGTCTTCCGTTACCGTTACAACTTCATAGCCCGAGTAACCGCGTCCAAGCGGACTGCCGACAGGCCCGGCCGTTACAAAGCGGATGCCGTCAACAGTTGTATCATAGTCCATGTGCGTATGCCCGGCAAACACCACGTCCACTCCGTACTTTTTGAAAAGTTCTATGTACTTTATCCTTCTTTTCTTGTGGAAATTGAAGTAGTCATCCTTCTCAGCGATATCCTCACGAATAACTGGACAATGCAAGAACACGAAAATATAGCGGCAGCTGCGGGCCTTCCTAAGCTCTCGTTCCAACCACTTGAGCTGATTATCTTCAGCATCCATCGCATCTTGCCAAAGGTCCATGTCTTTGAAGAAAGGAAGAATTTGAGAACCGGTTGCCTGCTGATTTTGAACAGAAACTACTGAATCCTCAAATTTTTCCCATCCGTCTTTGATGCAGTTGGAGTCAAAGCCTATGAAAGCACACCCGTTAAGGCGGAAGGAAAAGCGGTCATAGCCCCGAAGTTCAAGATAGTGGGCGTGGTTTTCCGGATTCCACGGGCGGATGTCGTGGTTGCCCGGGATTTCATACACATCGGCATTGATCTTGGAGCGGTTGGCTCTGTAGATAGAGTCCTGGTACTTGTCGTAGGCATCGTTGATTAGGTCTCCGGTAATAAATACACACTTGGGATGCAACGTGTTGACCGCCTCTACGGCTTTACTGAACAGAGAGTCGGACTTTTCAAAGCCAGGAGTGTTGTCCCTGAACCCTATCTGCGGATCGGTCATCTGCACAAACGTGAATTCCGTAAACTTTGACCACCCTGTAAACTTAGGGCTGCAAGATGCCAGAAGGCAAAGTGTTATGGTTAAGCAGAGAACCGACTGGAAAATCTTCCGCGCCTGTAAGTTTATGGAAAAACGCTTCATAGAAACTCTAGTTCTTGACTCTGTAGTAGAGCGTGCCGTTTACATAGAGGGCATCCTTGTCTCCGATGTAAGCAACGGAATAGGTCATAGGAATATCCACAGTCCTTTCAAGCGGAACCAGAAGGTTGCCCTTTTCGTCATAAGCGGATTTCTTGTAGTCCCAGTCTCCCTTGACATACCAGCCGTCCTCAATGGCTCCGGAATATACAGGGTTTGCGGCGTCCTCTTCATAGTTGTAAATGCCGATGATGTTACCTTTGGTTTCCAGCGGCTCTTCAAACAACCCGTCAGGGAAATGGACACTGATCACATAGCAGGTGTCATACCGTTTCAGAAGCTCCTCCGGACCTGGTTCAAATTCCCATTTCTCGTCATTCATTATGTATAAAGGCTGGGCGTTTCTGCTGGACTTGAAGATGGTGGCCAGGTTGCCGTCTTTATCTTTGAAGACTATCCTGTCCCCGACAAGTTCTGTTGTCAGCTGGTTCTGGTTGTAAACAACCTTTTCGGCCTTGGACTTAGGGAAGACGAATGCGCCATAGACGGTGCCGTCTTCGGCTTCTTCCGGGAGAAACTTGTAGTTGTCCGCGTCATAGTCGACTATGGAGTTGTATTCATTATTGTCATCGCAGATCAAATCTCCCTTCTCGAAATGGTAGGCGCTGGTGACATCGCTGAAATCTTCGGTGGCATAGTAGGCGGTCAAGGTTCCGGCCTCCGGAGTCTTAATAGGGCACGGAGCTGCCTGGGCAGATGAGGCATCTCCCGCCTGCTCTGAAGACTGGCCCTGATTCTGGCTATTGGATTTGCAGCTAACAGACAATGTTGAAACCGCAAAAATGGCTGAGATGGTCAGGATTCTTTTCATACTGTTTTTAAGTTTTGATTTTTCTCAATTCTTGGGATGTGGCAACTCTTACAAATGTAAGCATTTTTCATCAAGTGCGTTCTAGTGATATTTTTAGTATATTTGTTATCTGTAAACATTCATCGCGATGAAAAGAATCTTAATGCTGCTGTCGGCAGCCCTTTTGCTGAACGTTTCCGGTTTCGGACAGAACGTGAATCAGCTGTTCCAAAGAATCAACAACGAAGTACGTGACACCTACGCTCCTGACGAGAGGGACAAGACCTACGAGGTTGCCCTGATCGACAACAAGGGCACGCTTACCCTGGTAGGTTCAACCACTGAAAAGGAAGCCATAGACGCCCTGTTTTCAAGGCTTGGCAAGGCCGGCATCAAGGCCGTGAACAAGATAGATCTGCTGCCGTCCAAAAAGCTGAACGGCAAGATTTACGGTATCGTCTGCATGTCCACCGCTAGTTTCAACTGCAACGGAAGCTTCAGCGCGGAGAGCGGAACGCAGGCCCTTATGGGAATGCCGGTAAAAATCCTTGAGGAGAATAATGATGACTGGTACCGCTGCATCAATATGGAGGGCTATACTGCTTGGGTAATTACCCGCAGCATAAAGGCAATGACCGAGGAAGAGTACAAAGCTTATCTGGCAAAGCCGAAGGTTTTTGTAAAAGCCAAGTACTCAACCATATACTCTGAGAAAAATGTTAACAGCCTTCCGGTGAGCGACCTTGTCTGGGGCTGCATAATGCTGGATGAGGGAAAGCACGGAAGCTGGAGGAAGGTTTCCGTAGCGGACGGCAGAACGGGATATGTTCCGGCTGCCGATGTTATGGATCTCAAAACCTGGATAGACAACGCCGAGCCAACGGAGAAGAACATTGTGGAAACGGCAAAGCAGTTCTGCGGCTTCCCGTACGTATGGGGCGGAACCAGCTTTAAGGGCGTAGACTGCAGCGGATTGAGCAAGAGCACTTACTTCCTCAACGGCTATGTATTGCGCAGAGACGCTTCTCAGCAGTGCAAGACAGGAGACAGCGTGGATGTACACCGCTTTGTGGAAGGAGACTACACCAAGGAGGCTCTCTCAGACCTCAGGCCCGGAGACCTGATTTTCTTCGGACGCAAGGCAGAGAACGGAAGAAGGGAGAGGGTTACCCACGTGGCTATCTATATGGGAGACGGAAAGATTATCCACTCATCCAACATCGTGAGAATCAACAGCCTGATTCCGGGAGAGGAAGATTACTACGCCGGAGCAAAGAGGATGCTCAAGGCCAGAAGAATCATCGGCACAGCAGATCAGGGCAAGGGAGTGGTAAGCGTCAAGAAAATCGGCCTGACGGAGTAATCGCCGAGAAAAAAGAAAAACATTTAACAATTAAAAACATACACAGATGACCGACAGAAGAACTTTCTTGAAGAGCGCGGGATTGCTGACTGCAGCAGCGGCTCTTCTGAGTCCATCACAGATTTTCGCAAGGGCAAAGGGAGGCTTCTCCTCCAAGCCGAACGGAAAGAAGGAGCTTGAACTCGAATGGTGTCCTTTCACCGCCAAGATGAAACACGTGTTCACTATCTCCAACTCCTCCAGAAGCACAACTCCTATCGTTCTGACAAGAATCACCTATGACGGATATGTGGGATACGGCGAGGCTGCAATGCCGCCATATCTTGGAGAAACAACAAACTCGGCGATCGACTACCTGAAGAAGGCAAGGCCTTTTCTGAAGACCTTCAAGGATCCGTTCATGATCGGAGAGATAATGGCCGAGATGGATGCCATCACCACAAACAACTGTGCCGCAAAGGCTTCCATAGACATCGCCCTTCACGATCTGGTAGGAAATATGATAGGACAGCCGTGGTGGAAAATCTGGGGTTTCAACCCGAAGAACTGCCCTTACAACTCCTTCACCGTAGGACTGGCTTCCAGGGAAGAAGTCCTGGAGAAGGCAAAGGAAGCCGCAGCTGAAGGCCATCTGATCAAAGTCAAGCTCGGAAGGACCGAGGAGCAGGACAAGATGATGATCAACACCATCCGCGAGGTCACCGACACCACCATCTGCATCGACGCAAACCAGGGCTGGAAAGACAAGCACTACGCTCTGGACATGATCAACTGGCTTGCAACAAAGAATGTGAACATGATTGAGCAGCCGATGCCTAAGCTAATGCTCGAGGAAACCGGCTGGCTCACCGAGAGAAGCCCGCTGCCTATTATGGCTGACGAGGCTTGCCAGAGGCTCACCGATGTGAAGAAACTTTACGGGCACTACTCCGGAATCAACATCAAGCTTATGAAGTGTACCGGTCTGCACGAGGCAAGGGAGATGGTATCCCTGGCTCAGGCTCTGGGCATGAAGCTGATGATTGGCTGTATGACCGAGACTTCCGTAGCCATTGCTGCCGGAGCACAGATAGCTCCTGTATGCGAGTGGACGGACCTGGACGGCAACTGGCTGATTGCAAACGACGTGTTCCACTCCTCAACAGTAGAGGACGGAAGAATCGTTCCATCATCCAAGCCGGGCCTCGGACTCGAGATGAACAAGGGCGTGAACCTCAAGTACGCCGCAGAAGAATAATTGCTGAGTAAAAACAAAACACATTTTATATGAGAAACTTAAGAACTATCAAAAAAGACGTTGAATTTCTGATTGCGGAAGTTGTGGACGACTGCTTCATTTACCTCGAGCTTAACGGAGAGGAAAAGATGGAGAAGGTTGGAGAGATCATCGGCGATGCCCTTGACCTCCAGGATGACCTTATCGACAAGATCAACCACCGCCCTGCAGAAATCAAGGCAGACAAGTATTATAACGGCGTTAACAAGGAGCTTATCGGAGGCGTAGACGCTCTCTATGAAAGGCTCAGCGCCCTAAGCCAGAAATAATTTTCAAACGACTGGCTTGCCCGGAAAAATTCAGGCAAGCCTTTTTTACATCTCTTATGAAAACTTGCAGAATAATCTTATTGTGTGCAGCCGTTGCGTTGATGGCAGGCTGCAAGGGCAAACCGGGAGAGGCTCCTGTTCCGGGAACTGACTCCACCAAGACCGAAGTCCAGGCTCCGGAACCTGA
The DNA here is from genome assembly GCA_017548505.1 of Bacteroidales bacterium. Classification (GTDB taxonomy): domain Bacteria; phylum Bacteroidota; class Bacteroidia; order Bacteroidales; family UBA932; genus Egerieousia. The sequence continues at coordinate 42,056 of JAFYZX010000071.1, forward strand.
GGCTCAGCCTGTGGCAGAACAGATTGACTACGCCCAGGAAGTTCTGAAGCTCATCCCAAGAGACCTGATGAGCGAGAGAATCAACGATTCCATCTACAACGAAGCAACCCAGACAAAGCGAGTATTCGACGAGTACACCAATCCTAACAACATCAGCTGCATGAACGGAGAGGGAGGCATTTACAACATCGTATATGTCAACTGCTTCCACATGCTGAACGAGGAAGACGGCATCTTTGTACTTTATTACACGGAAGCTGGAGTGGACGGAGCCGTTCTGGACAAGATGAAGACCTACATCTACAAGAACGGAGCACTGACCGAAATCGAAAACCCTATCAAGGCTCCTGCGTTCGACGAATTCTTCGAGGGCGTTGATGTTCCATCAGACCTGAAATCCGCCGTAAAGGAAATGAAGAGAGAGTATGACAGGGAGAAGGGATCTCTTCGCGGCATTGACCTTCGGCACGGAGAGCAGGATGACAATGTCTTGCTGCTGAGGCCAAGCTACATTGCCGATGACAGGCTTTGGGATTTGGCAAATCCTGTTTGCTACGAGTTCAACGGCACCACCTTCGTGAAGATGCAGCGCTAAAGCCTCAGAGCTTGATTCTTTTCAGACGGGCGGCAAGAGTCTTTTCCTTGCCGTCCGTTATTGCATTCAGGAGTTTGTGGAACCTTTCGCTGTGGTTGGGATAGACCAGATGGCAGAGCTCGTGGGCGATGACATAATCCATAAGCTCTTGCGGAAGCTTCACTAAATTCATGTTGAGGTTGATGTTCCTCAGAGTTGAGCAACTGCCCCAGTTGGAGGAGTTGTTCTTGATTGCAACCCTGTTGTAGCGGAACGGATCCTTTACAACAATGCCCCAGCGGTTACGGATGGTAACCTTCTGAGTCATCATCTCGTACATCTGCCGGGTTCTCTGAGGAAGTATCTTGTGGGCAAGCTTGTTTGTCTGGTAGTCCGACGGAACACCCGCCTCGGCGGCTGCTTCCTTCCGCTTAAGTATCTCCTGCCTTCTTGCCACCATCTTCCCCCCGACGGAAAACAGGAACCGCTCCGCCTCCTCGTAAGCCACATAAGTGGGCAGGGTAACCTTGATCTCCCCCTTGGAAGACACAGTCACCCTGATGGAGCGGCTCTGGGGATACCTTGTAAAAGTCACCTCCCCCAGCCCGTTATCGTATTTAACCGTTCTGCTCTGAAGACTCATAGACAATTGCAAATGTAAAAACTCTTTGCATTAAAGAAAACTTTTATATCTTTGCAGCCCCGACGGAGACACTCGAGCGGGTTCTCCGGCGGATTAAAACAATTATTAACCAACAAAAATCTTAAGCACAATGGCTGAGTATTTGAATTCAGACAAGAAGCAAGAGATATTTGGCAAGTACGGAAAGTCTAATAAAGACACTGGTTCTGCTGAAAGTCAGATTGCTTTATTTTCCTACCGTATCGCTCACCTTACCGAGCACATGAAGAGAAACAAGAAGGATCACGCTACACAGCGCGCACTTCTGATGCTCGTAGGTAAGAGACGCCGCTTCCTGGATTATCTTAAGGAAGTTGACATCGAGAGATACAGGAACATCGTCAAGGAGCTCAATCTGCGTAAGTAATCGCACGGAGTTCTTCAATGATAAAGGGTTGACCGGCTGGCCAACCCTTTTTTCTTTTCATCAGCGAGCCCGGTGGTCCGTCTCTGGTGTCACCGGTATCGTTTAGGATGCTGACTGCGGGCGGCTGAGGCGGAGCCAGATGCGGAGACCGTTCAGGGAGTTGAGCAGGTAGAAACCGTACTTGATTACCATCACGATGGTGTAGCTGTCGCTTCCTGCACTCATCAGGCGGTTGGTCCACAGCATGATGGAGAAGATGTTCACCAGGTTCCACAGGTACCACTGGTCCGCGTATGCGTAAGACATCAGAATCTGTCCGGCAAAATTCAGCACCAGAACAAAGCTGTCCAGGAAAAGCTTGGCCCTGTCTATCTCTGCAATCTTCCCGGCCTGCAGCTGCTTGAGGTCTATCCAGTAGAGGATGCCGTAGCAGAGGGCTGTTCCCAGTATTATCGCGATGCCCACATAGATCCACTGCCTTCCGGTAAGCCTTCTGGCCTTGACCTTCGAGATTTCCGTCTTGACTTTGGAGGATTCTGGCTTAACGTTGGCGGCATCTGCATTAGTGTTGGAAGATTCTACCATTACCGTGGAGACTTCTTCCGTGACGCTGGATGAAACAGCTTCGTCTTCGGAAGCCTCATTGTGTACGATCCTGCGGCCCGCTCCGAGTTTTCTCCACTGCCAGTAGCCGATGAACTGCATCGGGAGGAAGTAGAAGGCGTGCTGGGCAAACTGGCCCATATTGCCGCTGTCGTAGTTGGCGTATGCGCCGATGCCAACGTCAATGACACCGAACAGGAAGGTCCAGATGTTACCGTTGGCGCTGAGGACGGTGTTTACCACGCCCATGATGGCGCCAACTGCCACTACTATCTGCTTTACGGTAATGGCATCCTGGGCCCTGATCTTGAGAATATTCACCACAACAACTGCAGTGATCATCCCCACAAGGATGAACATATTGAACCAGAAGTTGAACTTCTTGTCATTTATGCGTAACGCTGCTGCCATCTCATCTTCAATGTTACACCTCGGTTCTTGAAAACAATATCTGTTGGCGGTATAAGGAACGTGTTTTATAATGATGTAATCCTCAGCGATTTAAACATTTGTGGGGTACCCGAAAAGCATACCCCACAAACTCTTATTCAACTGTATATCAGCCACTTGCTAAAAACGGTCATCTTTGCCACCCACTGCGGTTTCCGGTTGGAAGGTTAGCATTCGGTTGAACGGAGCTGTCAAAGTCAAATGCTATACTCTTTGCCACCGCGATTGGCGTTCCAAAACAAAGGCTAGGCCGGATTGTTGTCTCCTCCCTGCTCCTTGTGGGTGTTGTGAGGACGGTCAGAGTGGTTGTTCTGACGGTCTCCACGGTTGTTGTTCTGGTGGCTGTTGTTGCCGCCGCGGTTTCCGGTTGGACGGTTGCCGTTAGGACGGTTGCCGGCCGGGCGGCTGCTTCCCTCAGGACGAGGACGCCTTACCGGCTCTACATAGCCCTCTGGCTTAGGAAGAAGAGCCTTCATTGAAAGGCGCATCTTGCCGGTCTTCTCGTCTATCTCGAGGAGCTTAACGTCTACCTCGTCACCCATCTTAACAACATCCTCAACCTTGTTGGTCTTCTGCCAAGCCATCTCGGAGATGTGCAGCAGACCTTCCTTGCCAGGAAGTATCTCCACGAAAGCTCCAAAATCCTGGATGGAAACAACCTTTCCGTGATAAACCTGTCCGGCTTCCGGAACGGTGGTGATGCCCTTGATCCAGTTAAGAGCCTTCTCCATGCTCTCCTTGTCTGTTCCGAAGATGTCAACAGCTCCGATGCTGGTGCCGTCGTCCTGCTTCTCCTCGGTGATGGTAACGGTAGTGCCTGTCTCCTTCTGGATCTTCTGGATAACCTCTCCACCCTTGCCGATAACGGCACCGATGAACTCTCCAGGGATTCTGATCTGGACGATGCGCGGAGCGTAAGGCTTAAGCTCAGGACGCGGAGCGTCGAGAGTCTTCATCATCTCGCCCATGATGTGCTGGCGGGCCTGGTTGGCCTGTGCAAGAGCCTTGGCCATAATCTCTTCAGAAAGGCCGTCGCACTTGATATCCATCTGGGTTGCGGTGATACCGTCCTTGGTTCCGGCTACCTTGAAGTCCATATCGCCGAGGTGATCCTCGTCGCCGAGAATATCGGAAAGGATGGCGTACTTGCCGTCCTGCTCGATGAGTCCCATTGCAACACCTGCAACCGGCTTCTTGATCTGGATACCAGCGTCCATAAGAGCCAGACAGCCGGCGCAAACGCTTGCCATTGAAGAGGAACCGTTGCTCTCCAGGATGTCGGAGACAACTCTTACGGCGTAAGGATTCTCCTCTCCGGTTGGAACCATAGGCTTGAGGGCGCGCATTGCAAGATTGCCGTGGCCGACTTCCCTTCTGGAAGTGGCTCTGGCGGCCCTGGCCTCTCCGGTTGCGAACGGAGGGAAGTTGTAATGGAGAACAAATGGCTCGGTACGCTCGATGAGCACTTCGTCCATCTCCTTCATATCCAGCTTGGTTCCCAGGGTTACGGTTGCAAGGCTCTGGGTCTCGCCACGGGTGAAGATTGCACTACCATGTGCGCAAGGCAGATAGTCAACCTCGCACCAAATAGGGCGGACATCTGTTGTTGCACGTCCGTCCAGACGGCGGCCTTCGTTGAGGATGAGGTCTCTCATGGCCTTCTTCTCAACTGCTGCATAGTAACGGTTAACCATTGCGGTTTTCTCCTCTCTCTCCTCCTCAGGGATGGTCTGCATGAACTCTTCCTTGAGATTCTCGAAAGCCTCTGTACGCTCCTGCTTAGGCATGGCAGCCTTTGCAATGGCGTAGCAGCGGTCGTAGCAGAACTTGGAGCAAGCCTCGCGGATGGTCTCGTCGTTGACCTCGTGGCAATACTCTCTCTTTTGACGCTTTCCAACTTCATCGGTGAGCTCCTCGAGGACAGCGCAGTGCTTCTTGATTTCCTGATGGGCGAACATGATGGCTCCGAGCATCACTTCCTCGGAAACTTCCTTCATCTCTCCCTCCACCATCATGATGTTCTTTGCGGTTGCTCCAACCATGAGTTCCAGGTCTGCCCTTTCCAGATCCTTGAAACCCGGATTGATGCAGTACTGTCCGTCTATGCGGGCAACTCTGACCTCGGAAATAGGTCCGTTGAAAGGTATATCGGAAACTGCCAGGGCAGATGCGGCTGCAAGGCCTGCAAGTGCATCCGGCTGAGTGTCCTTGTCTGCTGAAATGAGGTTAACCGTAACGAAAACGGCTGCGTGGAAATCCTCTGGGAACAAAGGTCTCAGAGCGCGGTCGATGAGCCTGGCTATCAGGATCTCATAATCGCTGGCCTTTCCTTCTCTCTTCATAAAACCGCCAGGAAAACGTCCTGCGGAATAAAACTTCTCCTTGTAATCTACCTGAAGAGGGAGGAAGTCCACATCCTCTTCTGCTTCTTTAGCGCAAGTAACGGTGGCAAGAAGCATTGTGCCACCCATCTTTACTACGGCCGAGCCATCTGCCTGCTTGGCCAGTTTTCCAGTCTCAATTTCAATTGTACGTCCGTCTGCGAGCTGGATTGTTTTCTTGATAATATTCATAATCTCGTCTTAATGTTCTGTGTTGCAATTGTCTCAGCGATGTTGCCCGAGACACTGCTTGGGGTGCCGGCTCTCTACCAGATGTTGAGAGGACGGCCAGCCATAAGCTGCTCTACCTGGTGGCGCACATCCTCAAGAACCTTCTCGTCCGTGAGGTTGTTGAGCACCTTGTCTATCAAGCCAACTACGAACTTGATATCGTTCTCCTTGAGGCCTCTGGTGGTAACTGCAGGAGTACCGACCCTGATACCTGAAGTCTGGAACGGTGAGCGGGTGTCGAACGGAACCATATTCTTGTTCACAGTGATGTCTGCAAGAACCAGGGTATTCTCCACAACCTTTCCGGTGAGTTCAGGGAACTTGGTCCTCAGGTCGATGAGCATCATGTGGTTATCTGTTCCACCGCTGACTACCTTGTAGCCTCTTGCCATGAATTCCTCTGCCATTACAACAGCGTTCTTGTGAACCTGCTCAACGTAGGTCTTGAACTCAGGCTGCAGAGCCTCGAAGAAAGCAACGGCCTTTGCAGCGATGCAGTGCTCCAGAGGTCCGCCCTGGATGCCAGGGAATACTGAGGAATTGAGGATGGCGCTCATCTTCTTGATTTCTCCCTTTGGGGTCTTCTGTCCCCAAGGATTCTCGAAGTCCTTACCCACCAGGATGATACCTCCGCGAGGTCCTCTGAGTGTCTTGTGGGTGGTGGATGTTACGATGTGAGCGTACTTGACAGGGTTTTTCAGCAGGCCCTTTGCGATAAGTCCTGCAGGATGGGCCATATCTACCCAGAGGATTGCTCCTACCTTGTCTGCTATGGCTCTCATCCTCTCCCAGTCCCACTCTCTGGAGTATGCGCTGGCGCCGCCGATTATCAGCTTCGGCTTGTGCTCCAGAGCCTTCTTCTCCATATCGTCATAGTCAATCAGTCCGGTCTCCTTGTCCAGTCCGTAAGCTACGGCGTTGTACATCTTTCCGGATACGTTTACAGGGGAACCGTGGGTAAGGTGTCCTCCCATATCCAGGTTAAGTCCCATGAAGGTGTCTCCAGGGTTGATGCAGGCCATCATTACGGCCATGTTTGCCTGAGCTCCGGAGTGAGGCTGCACGTTTGCATACTCAGCGTCGAAAAGCTGGCAGATACGGTCAATGGCTACCTGCTCGATCTTGTCAACTTCCTGGCATCCTCCATAGTATCTGTGGCCAGGATATCCTTCTGCATATTTGTTTGTACATACGCTTCCCAGAGCAGCAAGCACCTGGTCGCTTACAAAGTTTTCAGAAGCAATCAATTCTACGCCTCTGGACTGACGGTTTTCCTCTCTTTTGATGAGTTCGGATATTTCGAGATCTTGTTTCATATTGTGTTAAACTGTTTAAATCTTTCCGTTTTCGAGTCTTTTGCAAACCGAATTGCATAAGATTGGCAAATATAGCAATTTAATTGTAACAGTCGGAATATGACGGGCAAAAAAAGAAGCCTTGGCACCCAAGGCTTCTCTCAACACTTATCCAGGAGATCTTATTCGTCATCATCGTCATCATTATTGTTTCCGCTTTCCTGCTGAACGGCTTCTACATCGTGACATACGATACGGAATCCTCTATAGCCAGAGCGCCTTTCAGGAGAGTTGTGTCCGCGGTAGGAAACACGGCAACGGGATGCAGGGTTATGCCAGCTTCCTCCTCTGATTACTCTCTCCTGGCCTGTTATAGGTCCTTCAGGATTGAAGGTCTCGTTCCTGTTATACTGGCCGTACCAGTCGTAGCACCACTCCCAGACGTTTCCGCTCATGTCGTAGATATCCAGCTCGTTTGGCTGAAGCATTCCAACCGGATGGGAGGATCCGCGGTCATACCACGCCACACGCTCAATCAGATTGCTTCCCGCATATTTTGTGCGAGATCTGGAATCGCTCTTTGTGCCTCCTCTAGCAGCAAATTCCCACTCTGCCTCTGTTGGCAGGGTGTATTTCTTTCCGGTCTTCTTGCTGAGGACGCGGCAGAATTCCATAGCCTCCTCCCAGGTTACATAGTACATAGGATAGTCCGGACCCACTCCGTTAAGCTTGTCGAGGGTCAGCTTTGCGTCTGCCTTGCGGCTCTGCTGAACAACACTGGTTTCCATAACAGCCTCCCACTGAGCCTGTGTGATTTCAAACTGGCCGATGAAGAAGTCTTTTACCGTTACCCTGTGGATAACTTCGTCCTTGTCTGCTTCCTTTCCCTGCTCTGATGTTCCACCCATCATAAATTCGCCACCTTCCACATAAATCATGGAAATCTCCAGTCCAAATGCAGTTTCCTTGTAGTTCTCTTTCTGTGAGAAAACTGGCATAGAAATAAGAATTGCCAGTGCAATACCAAGTAATTTTTTCATATCGCTTTGTTTTTTATGATTAATAATCCGATTGTTTAGGTATGTAAAGATACAATCATGCCGATAGTTTTCCAAATTTTTTATCTTTGAACTGGTATTTCTTTTTATCGCGATGACTAACAGAAAACTACTTAACAGCGAGTTGGGAAGGGCAACAGTGGAAGAATTCAAGCATCGGGAGAAAATTCCCGTGGCCATTGTCCTGGACAACGTCCGCAGCCAGCACAACATCGGAAGCGTGTTCCGATCAAGCGATGCGTTCATCGCTCAGAAGATTGTGCTTTGCGGAATCAGCGCCACTCCCCCTACCCCTGAAATCCACAAATCCGCCCTGGGAGCTGAGTTTTCCGTAGACTGGGAATACTTCAAGGAAACCGCTGATGCCGTCCGGAGGCTGAAGGAAGAAGGCTACAGGATAATCAGCATCGAGCAGACCGAGAATTCCGTTATGCTCACCGACTTCAAAATCGCCGAGGGAGAAAAGTACGCCCTTGTCTTTGGAAACGAGGTTCACGGGGTGCAGCAGGAAATCGTTGACCTCAGCGATGACTGTATCGAGATTCCGCAGTTCGGAACCAAGCACTCCCTCAATGTTTCCGTATGCATTGGAGTTGTGCTCTGGGAGTTCCTTTGTAATGTCAAAGGGAAAGGGCCATTTCAATAATAGCCTTTATAACAATAAGAACTTCAATATAATACAAAGGTTCTATCCCTC
>JAFYZX010000072.1 GCA_017548505.1 Bacteroidales bacterium
CCTGGAGAACTGATAACCTATTTACATCATTTCATTTCTGTCTTTGGTCCGTGATGGCGCGCCTTACCCTCTCGTAGAGGAAGCGGTTGTGGGCGCCGTTGAGGGTTGTGGTGTTGGCGGATGCTGCCTTGAACTTGTTCTGAAGCATTTCCAGTTGGCCAAGAAGCATTGATGAAACATCTGAGTTGCCCTTCTCTACCGGATTTGAGACGACGGCTTTGCCGCTGCCTGTGTACAAGTCGCATAGTTTCTGGACATAGATTTTCTGCATCAGGCGGCGGTAGGCTGCCTCTTCAGGGTCTGCTGACATAGGGGCAAACACTATATTATTCAAATCGTTGAAATAATTCTCAATGGTGTAGGCACTCTTCCCGAGAGCAATTTCCGCCTTGCACATATTGTCCAGCACGCGCCTGTCAAGAAGCTTGCCGAGAGTTCCGTTGTAGATTCCCTGCATGACGGTGAGCTTGTCTTTCTTGGTCTTGTGGAAGATATCGTCCTTAAGCAGCCACTTTGGTGTGGTGAAGAAATGCTTCTTGAGGAAGGCAAGGGCTTCTTGCTGCTTTGACTTAGGAACTATGGTACGGATGTCACCAGGCTCCTCGGCGAGTTTCTCCTCGGTGGTGATTCCACCAATATACTTGGCAACGTGGTCGATATATCTTTTGTACTGGCTTACAACCTGGTCGTATATTTCGCCTAGATTTGTGTAAGGCTCGTTTGGAGTGGCCGTCCACTTCTCGATATTGTCCATTACAACCTTGAGGTTGCGGATTCCCACCTCGTTGCTCTCCATTTGGCTCACGCCCAGGTCTTCGCTCTGGTAGCGAGGGTCAGAAAAATCCAACTCATCACCATATCTGTAGATTCCGGTAGGATCCTTGAGCTTTTCGGTGACCATCTTCTTCAAGAAATCGCTTTCCTCCTCTGCAGTCTTGAACTGAGGATAATACTTGTAGCCCCACTCGATAGCCCACTTGTCATAAGGGCCAATGCAAGGGAGGAGAAGCTCTTGCGGGATATTGTCCTTCTCCTCTGCTACATACAGGAAACGGGCATAGTCCATAATTGAGGATGAGTGTCCGTACTTCTTTAGGAATTCCACGTTCTTGAGATTGTCTATGGTGTAGATAGGGCAGTTGCTGCCGCCGAAGTTATGCATCAGGCCAAGAGCGTGGCCAACTTCGTGAGAAGATACAAAACGTATGAGCTGACCCATAAGTTCTTCTGGAAGTTCCATGGCCCTTGCCATAGGGTCTGACGGCGCGCATTGTATAAAGTACCATTTGCGCAGAAGGTCCATCACGTTGTGATACCAGTCGATGTGAGTTTCGATGATTTCTCCGCTGCGAGGGTCTGAAACATGACCACCCCTGGCATTGGAAATGTTAGATGGCTTGTAGACTATGGCTGAGTGTGTAGCATCTTCCAAAGACCACGTTGGATCTTCTCCCTTTGTAGGAGCAACCTTGCCCACAATGGCATTCTTGAATCCGGCCTGCTCGAAAGCCGCCTGCCAATCATTCACTCCAGCAATCAGATAAGGAACCCACTCTTTTGGAGTTGTAGGGTCTATGTATATCACGATAGGCTTTTGAGGCTCCACGAGTTCTCCGCTAAGATACTTCTGAAGATCATCCGCTTTCGGCTCAAGCCTCCAGCGGGCAACCAGACTTACCTTCTTGACTCCCTGGGGATTCATGTCAAAGTCCGTAAAACGCTCGGCAAAATATCCCACTCTAGGGTCCATAATGCGGCCCTTCATTGGTTCCTTTGGAAGCAGAACCATGGAAGCGTTGTACTCAAATGTTGCACTCTGTCCGTTCTCCTTGCCGTAGGTAATCATGGTCTTGAACTCGGTGTTGATAGGATAGGTATTTATCTCCTTGACATAGGAGCGGTCTTTCATCATGTTCTGGAGAGTGAAACTACGTTTCATGGAGCGGTCGAAATGCAGCAGAGAGTTTTCGGTAAGGAGGAAATTAGTCACGTCGATCAGGTTCTCTGTTTTGTTTGCATTCTGGGCAACTATGTCAAAGGAGGCAACTATAGCCGCGGTGTTTGACTTCTCAACATTCCGTGCCATTTCACCGGAAGCTCTTTCTTCCTCCCTCAACTGCTGGAGAAAAATCTTGTTGCCAGGACCTTTTGAGAATCTTACCATAGCATGGCTTATAATATCGCCTGCATAGCCGTCGGAAAGACGGCGAGCCCCCTCTGCACTCTTTGAGATTCTGGAAACCAACACTATATCACGGCCGATTATACTGTCGTTGATGCTGATATACCACTTGTCTTCCTGATTGTAGACGGTAGTAAAGCCTTTCATCACCTTGGCTTCTTTCTTTACGAATTTCTCCAGCGATTCAGGGCCTTTCTTCTTGGGAGACTGTGACGGTCCGTCCTTCGGAGCCTGTGCCACAGGAGTTTTTTTGTCATCTTTCTTCTTTCTCTGGGCTGAAGACGGCGTTGCGCTAAGACATAAAACCGCTGCAATGCAGAGAGCCGATAATATAGTTGTCAGATGTGCTTTCATAGTTGATTTCATATGTTTATTTCCCTTTGAATATCCATGGTTTCTGCCAGTCGTAAGACGCTCGCTTGAACGGCACTTCTTCCTTGCTCACCAGACGGAACAGAACAGGATCTTCCAGAACCTGACGCAAGTCATATTCTTTGCCGTTGATCTTTATCGTTCGGTAGATAAGCCTTATTCCGTGGCTGTAGTCTGAGTAGAAGTTGCCATGGCGGATGAACAGCGGCTGCTGAGGGTGACCGTCCGGATGGAACCATCCGTAGATTGCCACGTGGCGGTAATATTCCGGCTCATTTTCAAGTCTTGTGGTCAAAACCACATCTTTCTTCAACCCGGAGACAAACTGCCCGAATTTGAGCCCTTTTGCCCTCATCAGGGCATTGATGGCATTGTTGCTGTCTTCAAAGCAGAGAGGTTTCATGTTCCTGTCTTCAACCGGACGGAACGGGAATATCTCAATCCGGCCTTCAGAAACCTCGTCTATTCTGTCACAAAGGAAGGTTGTAGGCAGGCTGCAGTACAGGCTGTCCGCAACTCTCTGCGCCGCCAGAGGGCC
>JAFYZX010000073.1 GCA_017548505.1 Bacteroidales bacterium
CGGTTACCTTCCTTTGAGCATGAGGGCCAGTATGGCCATTCCGGGATTCTTCGCTCCGGTGGAAATAGACGGAAAGGTTCTGGTTGACGGAGGAGTGGTTAACAACTTCCCGGTTGACGTTGCAAAACAGATGGGGGCGGACATAGTAATCGGAGTGGATGTGCAGTCGGACCTTGCCAAGGCCGAAGACCTGAAGAGTATTGATGCTGTCCTTATGCAGCTCATAGGTCTTATGGGGAACGACCTGTTTATGGAGAACCAGAAGAAGACAGACATTTACATACGTCCAGACGTGTCCAAGTACGGAACCCTCAGTTTCAGCAAGGAAGCTGTTGACTCTCTGATGATTAACGGCTACAAGGCCGCCGACGAAAGGGATGAGATGCTTAGGGCCCTGGCAAAGCTTATTGGAGAAAACCGCGGGGATTCAGGTGTGGAGAAGGCAGTGGAGATAGACAAGACAATGCTCAAGTTGGGAAAGATAACCTGCGACGGAGTGGATGACTGGGACCGCAACTGGCTTCTCAAGCTTGCCGGACTCCAGGAGAATACCGAGGTGAGCGGAGTCCAGATAAACAACGCACTTTCTCTTTTCACAGGAACCCAGGCCTTTTCCCAGGTTACCTACACTCTGACAAAGGAACCATACGTCAAGGACAGTTCCGGACTTCCTGTGTACAACCTCAGGTTCAAATTCCTGAAAGGGGCTTCCAATATGGTGAGCATCGGTGCGAGATACGACACGGAAGAGGCTGCAGCCATGCTTATGAGGCTTAGCATCAACCAGTCCGCCCTCCACGGTTCCAAGGGAGACCTGACCGCCCGCCTGAGCTTCAACCCTTATGTCAAGGTGGGCTACGAATATGTTTTCCGCACCTTCCCTCGCCTGGAGGTTGAATACACGCTGGCAAAAAAAGACGTTAACATCTATTCCGACAAAACATCCAAGAATAATATTGCATTCGTATATAACGGATTGGAAGCGGCATTCGCCAACATCAAGTATTTCAGGGCTTTTGACGTGAGACTCGGAACACGTCTGGAAAACTTCAAGTTCACCAAGTTCATTACCAGCAGGGAAACGGACGAGCGCATCAAGGCCAAGAGCTATTTCTCTTTCTTCGGCCGTGCCGTGATGGATACGCGAGACAGCAAGTACTTCTCGGAGAGCGGTTCCTTCATGCAGTTTGACGCTTCTGCCTATCTGCTGGGCTTCCACCACGGATTCAAGCCGTTTACTTCTTTTAGAGTAGATTTCAGCACCATCTTCAACCTGGGCAACGGCTATGCCGTTCAGCCACATGTTTACGGAAGAATCAATATCCGCAACCGCCTGGAAGTTCCTTTCTACAACTTCCTCGGAGGATCCGAACCTAGCCGTTATCTTGAGCAGCAAATTCCTTTCATCGGTATCAACTATGCCAACGCCTTCGACAATTCGGTTTCCGTCTTCAGGGCAGACCTCCGCAAGAAAATCGGCAAGAAGCATTACTTCTATCTGATTGGTAACTACCTGCGTACAGACAAGAGTGCAGACAAGATGCTCAGCTTCGACCGCAAGGGCTACTGGGGTGTGGGAGCCCAGTATTCCATGCAGACCAAGCTCGGCCCTCTTACATTCAACCTCCACTGGAGCGACATCAACAAAAAGAAGGTGGGTGCTTACCTTTCCTTCGGCTATTTCTTCTAGGATATGGATTCTCAGCAGGCCAGGACTCGTTTGATGGCGGAGTGCTCCAGAAAGGAAATCTCCGCCCGTCAGGCACGCCAATGGCTAATAAAACACGATATACCTGAATCTGAAACAAAGCAAATCGTCAACAGCCTTGTAAAAGACAAGTACATAGACGATTCCCGCTTTGCCAAAGCCTATACCAGGGACAAGCTCCGCTTCTCAAAATGGGGCCCTGAAAAGATTCTCCAGGGCCTCGGCGATGCCGGCATTGACAAGTCCATCGCCGAGAAAACCGTCAAAGAAGAAGAGTCTCTCGCCATCCAGATCCTCAGCGACCTTCTTTCAAAAAAACAGAAGGAGCTTGAAAAGAAGCAGGAAAAGAGAATCGCCGAGACTCAAAATCAGATAGAACTCCTCAAAGATAAACTCGGCGATATTGAAACCCAGAAAGAAAGAGCTTCTTTGCAAAGGAAAATCTACACACTGCAGACCAAGATCCGCTCCTCAAACCAGCAGACCCGTTCTGCCCTTATGGCCTTCGCTCTCCGCAAAGGTTTCTCCCTAAAACAAATATCCTCCGCTTTGAAACAAATTGAAATATGAAAAGAATATCCGTATTGTTTGTTGCGCTGACCATTGCAGCGTCTTTGTTCTCAAATATGGCAGTGAGCCAGTCTTACAGGATATACCCGGTTCCGCATAGGATGGCGGAGGCTGATTATCAGGTTTTTTCCAATATTCCATCCGGAAGTCAACTTAACATAGTTGCCGAAAAAGGTATAGATGAAGTAACTGTCCGCAGGGCGGAACAGATTATTGTCGAACACGGATATCTGGCAAGTAAATCTGACAAGCCTTCCAAGACAGGAAATAATCTGTTTCTTGGAATTTCAGGTTCCAAAGGCATAGCCGATTTGATGGCGTTAGTGGTTGATAAAAGTGTGTTTGATATGGAGAATGTCTATGACAGACATATCCTTTGTGTTGCGGCACGAGGTTTTTTCGAGAACAATCGGTCCGATGCTTTACATAAGAAAGATATTGAAGCCCAAATACTTGTTTTAGGCGAGAATACAGATGCCGTGTTCTGTGGGCTGGCTTCTTTGGAGCAGATTATGGATCAGGGGATTAACCACTCGGTTATTATCTGTGACTGGGCGGATGTTAAGCATCGCGGAGTAATTGAAGGGTATTATGGGGTTCCTTATTCCGCTGAAGTTACAAAGGACCTGTTCCGGTTTATGGCCAAGTACAAGTTGAACACATATATGTACGGGGCAAAGAGTGATCCTTACCACTCGAGGTATTGGAGCGAGCCTTATCCTACGTCAATTACTCCGGAGCAGGAGAAGGTGGGGTATCTGACTCAGGAAATGATGAAGGACATAACATCCGTGGCAAAGGAATGCAAGGTGGATTTCATCTGGGCAATCCATCCGGGCAAGGCGTTTGCGGATCCTGAGAACAAGGATATTATTCAACAGATAATGGGCAAGTTCGAGAGTATGTATGAACTGGGAGTAAGGCAGTTCGGAGTGTTTGTGGATGATGTGGGAGTGCCGTCCGACACCAAGGTCCTGAAACTTTGTGCAGACAATCTTGCCGCCCTCCAGAATGCTATAGACCAGAAGTGGAACAGGCCTGGAGTCTCTCCTGCGGATACGGTTAAGCCACTTCAGTATGTGCCACAGCTCTATGCTTATTCCTGGGTGGACGAGGAAAAGGCAAAGGCCTTCTTCGAGACCCTGAAGCCGGTACCTGAAAAGGTGGACATCTACATTACCGGAGCAAATGTGTGGTCTGTTCCGAACAACTATGATATCGCCAAGGTCAACGGCTGGCTCGGAAAGAGGACCAGCTGGTGGTGGAACTATCTGTGCAACGATTCCGATGTTACAAAGCTTTTCATTGCCGATGCATATACGAACTTCAGAGATGAGACGCATATATTCAGTACCTCTTCGCTTGAGGAAAACCTCGCCGGCACCAACTCCATAATAGTCAATCCGATGCAGCAGGGAATGCTTTCAAGGATAGGACTCTTCAGCACGGCGGACTATACCTGGAACACAAGTGCTTTCAATAACTATCGCAGCTGGGAGGCTGCTGTCCGCTCTGTGGGCAGTTCAGCGCTTCTTGCTGACCTGTCTGAAGACTTATTCAACATTATTCCGGCTCTGCGATACTATGACAACGACAAATTCGAATACCTGGTTACCCGCTACAAGCAGTCCGTGGAAAAGGGCAAGCCGGCTCCGGGATCTCTCATCGCCGAGCTGAAAAAGGTCAATGCTTCCTGCAGCCGGATAGAGAAGAATCTGGTGCTTTCTTCCAAGTTGAGCGATGCCCTGTTCTATAGGGACATAAGTCCTTGGCTTCTGAAGGTTAAGGCTATGACTGAGGAAGCAATTGGCTTGCTGGAGGGCAAGAATCCTGCTCCGGTGGATTACGAAAATGATCCGAGATTCAGGTTCGAGATCCTTGGCGGAATGGGCGAGCATATAAAAATGGCGGAACGCACCGCAGAGCCTTCCGCCAAATGTCTCCTTCCGTTTATCTATTGGCTTAGAGAACAGGCAGCCAAATAGTTACTGGATTTTGAAGGTATAGCCGTCCCAGACGAATACAAGTTCTGTATAGTTGTCTTTCCTGTCCCAATACTGGAGGGTGATGTTTTCATTCTCTGGGCCGGTAGGTATTCTGAGAATGAACTTTGCTAAGCCCTTACGGATGGACATCATTTTGTTGGTAATGATTTCGTTCAGCCTTTTGCAGGGTACAGCCATTTTCAGCCTGGAATCAAAGGTGAAGAACTGTAAGGATTTTGTGGTTCCTTTTGCGGTTACTTCTACTAGATTGACGCCCAGAATCTTCTCTCCATTCTTGTCTATCCACATATAAAACTCCAGATAGTTATCCTCCTGATTGATGGAGTAAACCTTGGCGTAATTATTCTCCACGTCTGTCTTTATTGTAAACAGACTGCTCGAATCTTTTCCCTGAAATATCCTGGCCTTGTCCAAATCTGTGGTCTTGCAATAAAGGTTGGCAAAAGCCACCACGTCCGGATTCTTAATCTTTTCCGCCATCTGTTTTTCAGAATTGTCTGTAGTGTCAGTCCTGTTTTTGCAGGAAGCCAAAGCACTCACCGCAGCAACTGCAGTCAGTATAAGGAACGAACTTATTGATTTCATCGCGATAACAGTTAGTGTTACAAAAATAGTGAGTTTTTGTTTTTTTAGTATCTTGCATTTGGAATCAAAACAAGACAATTGCGATATCATGAAAACTTTCAGAAAAATTTTCATTGGAGCACTGGCTCTGCTGTTTGGATCTTGGGTTAACATGCAGGCCCAGGAAGTGTCTGCAGTTGAGGGCAGCACGGTTGCCAGGGTTGTAAAGCACAAATCTCCAAAATCGCTGAAGCAACAAAGGGCGGAGGCTTTTATAGTCAATACCCCTTCGGAAATCCAGTTGGCAACTGGAGTAAAGCTTACTTATATGCTGAGCGCGGACTGCAATAAGAAGAGTTTTACCGTAAAGGCTTCAGATGTGTTTGTAAATGTTCCGGATGCCCCGCCAATTCCTCTTTGGAAAGTGGAGGAATATGTACAGGAAAAGACAGCCAGGCTCAGTGGTTTGGAAAGGGAGTTCGAAGACCTTAGAATCGACCGTCCCGGAGAGGGTGCAGACAAGTACGAGATGAGGCAGGACAAACTCAAGGAGCTCCTTCAGAAAATGACATTTCTTAGAGATATGCGGGATGCCGTTTTGAAGGCGGAGCCGACAATCTCCGGACTTCTGGACAACTTTGCCAAGCACATAATCTCCGGAGAATAATATGCGTTGTTGGTAAGTGCTTGGAAATTAAAGTAATGAATAAAGGAGGGGTGCTCTTTTCTGGCACCCCTCCTTTTTGTATTTGCTTAATCTTCAGCGATTTGTCCGTCACGGGATCCTATTTAAACTGTTGGAAGAAATCGTTGCCCTTGTCATCGACGAGGATGAAGGCAGGGAAGTTTTCCACTTCGATTTTCCAGATGGCTTCCATTCCGAGTTCAGGGTATTCCAGGCATTCCACGCTCTTGATGTTGTTCTGGGCGAGGATGGCTGCAGGGCCTCCTATGCTGCCGAGGTAGAAGCCGCCGTGCTTTTTGCAGGCATCGGTAACCTGCTGGCTGCGGTTACCCTTGGCAAGCATAATCATACTTGCGCCGTGGCTCTGGAACAGATCTACGTAAGGGTCCATACGGGCTGCGGTGGTAGGGCCGAATGAGCCGGATGGCATGTCAGCCGGTTTCTTAGCCGGACCGGCATAAAGTACAGGATGATCCTTGAAGTATTGTGGCAGACCTTCTCCGCTGTCCAGTCTTTCCTTGAGTTTGGCGTGAGCTATATCGCGAGCCACTACAATTGTTCCATTGAGGCTTAATCTTGTGGAAACAGGATACTTGGTCAGGACTTTAAGGATTTCCGGGATAGGCTGGTTGAGGTCTATCTTTACAGCCTCGCCTTCTCCGGCCTGGCGGAGTTCCTCCGGGATGAGTCTTCCAGGATTGTCGTCCAGTTTCTCGATCCAGATACCGTCCTTGTTGATCTTGGCCTTGATGTTGCGGTCTGCGGAGCAGCTTACGCCCAGTCCGATAGGGCAGCTTGCACCGTGGCGAGGAAGGCGGATGATCCTGATGTCGTGAGCCAGATACTTGCCGCCGAACTGTGCGCCCAGTCCAATCTTGTATGCCTCTTCCAGAACCTGCTTCTCGAGTTCTATATCACGGAAAGCCCTTCCGCTCTCGTTGCCGGTGGTAGGGAGGGTATCGTAGAACTTGGCAGAAGCGAGTTTAACGGTAAGAAGGTTTTTTTCTGCTGAGGTTCCGCCGATTACAAAGGCGATGTGGTAAGGAGGGCAGGCTGCCGTTCCCAGGCTCTTGATCTTCTCGATAAGGAAAGGAACCAGGGTGTCCGGATTCAGGACGGCCTTGGTCATCTGGTAGAGATAGCTTTTGTTGGCGCTGCCGCCGCCCTTTACTACGCAAAGGAAACGGTATTCCATTCCCTCGGAAGCCTCTATGTCTATCTGGGCAGGGAGGTTGCACTTGGTGTTCACTTCCTTGTACATAGTAAGCGGAGCGTTCTGGCTGTAGCGCAGATTCTCCTCTGTGTAAGTCTTATATACACCGTCTGACAGAGCCTTTGCATCGTCGAATCCGGTCCAGACCTGCTGGCCTTTTTCGGCGTGGATGATGGCTGTTCCGGTATCCTGGCAGAAAGGCAGCTTGCCTTTGGCGGCAACCTCTGCGTTGCGCAGGAACTGGAGAGCTACATACTTGTCGTTGTCTGAAGCCTCGGGATCGCTGAGGATCTTTGCAACCTGGTTGTTGTGCTCGGGGCGGAGGAGGAAGTTAACATCCCTGAATGCCTGGTTTGCAAGCATCTTCAGGCCTTCCGCATCAACCTTGAGCATAGGGTGGCCTTCGAATTCTCCCACGCTTACGTGGTCTTTTGTAAGCAGATAGTATTCAGTGGTGTCTTCACCAAGCTGAAACATAGGTTCGTATTTGTATGCCATAATGTTATGTTATTTTGTTGTTCTTAATTGCTTCTGGTTATTCAAGGTCTTCTCCGATGTCTTTGTCGCCTCTTTTCTTGCCCATCAGGAAGGCCTTCATGAATTCGTTCAGGTCTCCATCCAGAACGGCCTGGGTATCGGCGGTCTCCACTCCGGTACGCAGGTCCTTGACCATCTTGTAGGGATGAAGGACGTAGGAGCGGATTTGGCTTCCCCATTCGATTCTCTTTTTCTGGCCCTCCAGTTCCGACTGCTTTGCACGTTTTTTCTGGAGTTCAAGTTCGTAGAGGTGGCTCTTGAGGATTCGGAGGGCGTTCTGGCGGTTGTCCAGCTGGGAGCGGGTTTCCGTGTTCTCCACAACTATTCCGGTAGGGATATGCCTTACCCTCACTCCGGTCTCCACCTTGTTCACGTTCTGCCCGCCGGCACCGGAGGAGCGGAAGGTGTCCCATTCCAGGTCTGCCGGGTTAATCACGATTTCAATACTCTCATCTACAAGTGGGTAAACGAATACGGAAGAGAAGGTGGTCTGGCGTTTTCCCTGGGCGTTGTAAGGCGAGATTCTCACCAGGCGGTGAACTCCGTTTTCGGCCTTAAGATAGCCGTAGGCATAGTCTCCTTCGATTTGCAGGGTGGCTGATTTGATGCCGGCCTCGTCTCCTTCCAGAAGATCGGTAACGGTAACCTTGTAGCCGTTCCTTTCTCCCCAGCGGGAGTACATACGCATCAGCATCGAGCTCCAGTCGTTGGCTTCCGTGCCGCCCGCTCCGGAATTGATCTTTACCAGAGCCCCGAGGTTGTCTCCCTCGTTGGAAAGCATGCT
Source organism: Bacteroidales bacterium (assembly GCA_017548505.1). Taxonomy (GTDB): domain Bacteria; phylum Bacteroidota; class Bacteroidia; order Bacteroidales; family UBA932; genus Egerieousia. The sequence goes on from JAFYZX010000073.1 coordinate 8,068, forward strand.
TCGGAACTCAATGTCCTCAAGGTGGGTTTCAAGGGCTTTTTCAGCCTCTGCGATTTCTTCCTGGGATGCTTCCATCTCCTTGAGAACGTCGAGGTCCTCTCCCTCGCTTTTGAGGGAGTCCAGTTCCTTTATCCAGTACTTTACGGCGGAAAGTTTCTTTACGAAAGCTTCCGCCTCCTTTGGGTCGTCCCAGAAGCCTGCAGATGTCGTAACTTTTTCTTTTTCAGCTATCTCTTTAACCTTGCCATCGTAGTCAAAGAGACCTCCTTAACGCAGCCAGGCGTTCCTTGAAGTTTTCCATGATATGCTTGCCTAATTATTTCTTACCTTTACAGCCCATTTGCGGATTGCATCCCGCTTTCCGGCAAGGACAAAGTTAGCAAATTCTGATATGAAATTATTGTTTTTCTCCGCGATTCTCCTGTTGTCAACCGCCTGCAGGGGAGGTAAGGCTCCCGAGGCGCAGACGGGAGGGGAAGATACTCTGGCAAAGCCTCTCACTTTGGAGGAACTGTTTCTTCCGGACACCGTGTACGCTTCTGTCCAGAAAGTCCATTTTGTTGTTGAGCAGGAAGATACTCTGGATTATTTCCTTAAGGACGTGGATGACCGTTATGCAGCAACCTGGTCTTCTTTCACTTTCAGAAGGAATATGCTCCGCGACGCATCTTTTGGAGGAACTCTGGAAAAGAGGCCGGAAACCGTGGAGATAGCCTGGCAGTTCAACACGCCGGAAGACAATTTTTCCACCCATCTCGGAAACTGGGGCGGCGGAACCGGATGGACCGGCCAGCCGATTTACGTGAAAGACGGGGATAAGGAGGAAATCATTTTCACATCGCTGAACTCAAAGGCCTACTTCCTGGATTTCAATACGGGCAAAAGAAGCCGTCCGGACCTGGATGTGCTGAATACCATAAAGGGTTCTCCGTCTTTGGATCCGGAGTTGAAGAATCTCTACATAGGGCAGGGCGTTTCCAGAAAAACTCCTATGTGCCTTCTGGTTGTGGACCTTCTGCAGCACAAGATAACTTACCAGTTCCTGGACAAGAAAGCCTGGAGAAACTGGGGCGCGTTCGATTCCTCTCCGGTTGTGGCCGGAGGTTATCTCATCTGGCCGGGAGAGAACGGAAGCATATACAAGTTTGCCAGGGAGCAGGGGAAGCTGACTCTCCTCCAGACTCTTCGCTATAAGGTAAACGGCGCGGCTCCCGGAATAGAGTCCAGCATTGCAATCTGGAGAAATTACGGCTGGGTGCAGGACAACGCAGGAAACATCCTCTGCATTAACCTGAACACAATGAAGCCGGTATGGCATTATTCCAACCACGACGATTCGGATGGAACGGTTGTCTGCCGCATAGAAGACGGAGTGCCGTACGTCTATGCAGCCAGCGAGGTGGACCGTCAGGGAATGAGCGGAATGTGTTACTTCATCAAGATTAACGGCCTGAATGGCTCATTGGTGTGGGAGCAGAAGATTCCTTGCCGCAGGATTGACCTTGGCGGAAAGATTCTGGACGGAGGAATGTACTCCACGCCTCTGCTTGGAGCCGGAAACTGCGACGGGATGATTTTTGCAAACGTATGCCGTAACAGGGCGGCCAAGACCAACGGAGAGCTTATGGCTCTGTCCACTTCAGACGGAAGCATACTGTACAGCGTTCCGCTGAAGCAGTTCTGCTGGTCTTCTCCGGTTGCCTTCTACGACAAGGAAAACAATATGTACATATTCACGGGAGACGGGGAAGGAAACATTTACCTGATTGAGGGCAAGACCGGGCAGGTCATCTATACGAAAAAGGTGGCCTACAACTTCGAGTCTTCTCCAACCGTAGCCGGAAATGCCGCCGTAGTGGGTTCCAGGGTGAACGGCATTTTCAAGTTCGTGATAAAATAGTTTTTTATGAAAGAAGCGAGAAAGATTATTCTGATAGGCGCTGCATTGTTTGCGGGTTTGAATCTTTATGCTCAGACAAATGACCAGCCGGAAGCTAAGGATACGTTAAAGACCGTTTTGGCAGAGCAGAAAGACAGCACCGCCGTTAAAGATACTTTAGAAGTCAAGCAGGTAAAGCCAAAGAAGATGACGGAGCCCGTTCTTAGGGCGATGAGGAACAAGGTGGAGGGAAGCTACAATTTCTGGCTCTATACTCCGGACGGGTATGACAGGAAAGACACGCTCGCCAAGGAAATGCCGCTTGTGGTGTTCCTGCACGGAAAGAGCCTCTGCGGAAAAGATCTTGAGAAGGTTCGCCGATACGGCAGCATTGATTGCCTGGAAAGGGGAAGAAAGATTCCTGCTATGGTGATAGCTCCGCAGAATCCCGGCGAGTGGTGGAATCCGAAAAAACTCTGCGCAATTCTGGATTATCTGAAAGAGGAATATCCATACGATACGGCAAGGGTTTATGTCCTGGGAATGAGCCTGGGCGGATACGGAACCCTGGACTTTGTGGCCGCTTGCCCGGACAGGGTGGCGGCAGCCGTGGCTCTTTGCGGCGGGACTACTTCAAAGGACGTGAGCCCTATGGGTCAGGTTCCGCTGTGGATTATCCACGGAACTGCAGACAATCTGGTAAGCATCAAGGCTTCCCAGGTTATTGTCAAGGAACTTGAAAGCAAGCATCTGGCTTCCCGTCTAAGATACGAATGGCTGATAGGAGCATCCCACTCCTATCTTGCCAGATATTTCTATATGGAGAAGATTTACGACTGGCTTCTGTCCCATTCCCTCAACGACGAGGACCGCCCTGTCAACAGGGATGTGAAAATAAGCAAGGAAGACCAGAAGACTGTCTATTCCGGATGGGGCAAAAAGCCTAACCTCAAGACGATAAGATAGGGCTACCAGCTGCCGCCGGCTCCTCCGCCGGAGAATCCACCACCGCCGAAGCCTCCGAACCCGCCTCCGAGTCCGCCTCCTCCCCAGCCGCCAGATCTCCCGCCTCCGAAGCCTCCACTGCGGCCGAATCCGCCGCGCGCAAGGCTGTTGAGCAGATTCCCGAGTATGTATCCGGTGGTAAAGTCCTCATCCCTTCTGTTTCCGCTGCCGAAATTGTTGTTCCTGTTGTTGGAAGAGAAAGCTATGATGACCATCGCGATGAAGAAGATTAACATCAGAACAGCCAATGCAGAAGAGCCGTCATCATCCTCGCTGTTTGCAAATTCGTCTGTGGAAACTTCTCCGCTGGCAACCGGGAATATGATGTTGAGTGCATCGTTGATGCCGTTGAAATAGTCGTTTTCCTTGAATGCAGGAATAATCCTCAATTCGATGATTCTCTTTGTGAAAGCATCGGTGAGAACCGGTTCCAGGCCTCTGCCGGGAGCGATGAAAACCTCTCCGCCCTCGTCTCCGACTTTTGGCTTTACCAGAAACACCACTCCGTTGTCGAATTTGCCCTGCCCTACGCCCCAGGAGGATCCTATCTTGTAGGCCGCATCTGCACGGTTAAGTCCGTAGAGATATGGCAGGATCACAATGGCCACCTGGTTGGATGTCTTGTTTGCAAACTGGTTGCAGCGGATGGTAAGCTGGTCTATCTGATCCTGGGTAAGGATGCCGGTAAAGTCGTTTACAAGTTTTGGAGGATTTGGCCTGGAAGGAAGTCCGGACTTGGCTTTGCGGGCTTTTTTCAGGGCTTCCTCAGCATTTTTCAGATTCTCTTTGGATACAGGAACGTATGGCTTTGTGGCGGTTGTAGGGCCCCAGGATGTTCCTATAAGATTTCCCTCGCTGTCGCGTTTGACAACATCCTGAAGGGTTTTCTCCGCTGCCTGGCGGGAGACCTCGTTCAGGGAATCCAGAATACCTCTTTGGGCAAAACAGGTCCCGCCTGCAGTCAGCAGGGCCCAGACAAGCAAAAGCCTGCGCAGCCTATTTGCCGTAGGAGATTTCATCCGGTTGTTCGTTAGGGTTGTCTTCGGTTGCAGGGAAGTGTTCCTTGAGAATCTTTCCCGTCTGGTTTACAGCCTCGATTATGCCTTCCGTAATCTGGCCCCTGGAGAAGAAGGAGGAAAGTTCATCCTTGATTCCGTTCCAGAAATCCTGCGGTATCACCGCATTGATTCCCACATCGCCGAGAATTGCAAACATTCTGGATTTAAGGGAGATATAGATAAGCACTCCGGTTCTTTCCCGGGTGTCGAACATACCGATGGCGTCGAAGATGAAGATAGCCCTGGCTACAGGGTCTCCCTCCTTGCACCACCTTTCGATATGGACACGGATTTCTCCGGAAGTATCCTTCTCGGCCTGTTTAATCGCAGAGACGATCTTCCTTTCCTCGCTCTTCTTTATCAGCCTGTGATGGAAGAACACGGCGATGGGAATTAGAACTGAACCTTAGGAGCCTCAGCAGAGCCTTCTGCAGCCTTGAAGTATGCCTTGGCAGCAAATCCTGTGATCTTTGCCACAAGGTTTGCAGGGAATACCTTTATTGCGGTGTTGTAGGTCTGGGCTGCGCTGTTGAAGGCGTCGCGGGCGTTGTTGATGCGGTTCTCTGTTCCTTCGAGCTGGCTCTGGAGTTCCAGGAAGTTCTCGTTGGCCTTCAGGTCAGGATACCTTTCCACAGAAACCAGAAGTTTTCCCAGGGCGCTGCCGAGTTCTCCCTGTGCCTGCTGGTACTGCTGGATGCTTTCTTCTGTAAGGTTCTTGGCGTCAACCTGAACGCTGGTGGCCTTTGCCCTTGCCTCTATTACGTTCTGGAGAGTTTCGCTTTCGTGAGCTGCATAGCCCTTAACGGTTTCTACAAGGTTAGGGATGAGGTCTGCCCTTCTCTGGTACTGGTTCTCCACGTCAGACCAGGCTCTTTCCACATTCTGCTCTTCCTTTACCAGAGAGTTGTATTTTCCAAAGCCCCAAAGGACTGCAACGATAAGCGCAATCAGGATAATTGCGAGACATCCGAGTTTTTTCATATTTGAAGTTATTAGAGTTGATTCGGTGAAACTATTTCTTCTTGACGCATCTTACGGAGAATCCCGGGTCGTTCTTCGTGGCATAGCCGAACGGGAAGTCAGGAAGGTCGTAATACAGATACCTGTAGTAAGCGTTACCGGAATCCCTTTCCGTTGAACTCCAGAAGTATGCGTAGCTGAGCAAGCCTTCGAAATTATGGTGGTCGTGCTGGCTCATTCCGCCGGAAAGCGCATTCCATCCGGAAGAAGTGTCATAATTGACATTTATGCTGAAAGGCCAGAAACGGTCTCCGTTGAAGGTGGCTTCGTTCATTACGTAATTGCCAACATTGCTCCACTTGGAAAGGAAAGGATGATCCTTACCGCTAAGAGCTTTTGCCAGATCTTCCCAGTCCTCGTTTGTCGGAACGCTCCATCCGCTCGGGCAGGCACCCTGAGGGCCGCCTCCAAGTCCGCTTCCGGTTTCTCCTCCTGTGGCCTCTTCCCATTTGTAGAGTCTTCCGGTTATGTAGCCGATGTCATCAGCTCTCTCATATCCGCTGCCGCTTTTGTAATAATTCAGGTTTTCTGCAAACCATACAAGATTTCCAAGTTCAACAATGTGATAGAACTGCTCGTCCCTTGCGTCCTGAATGGAATCCAGAGGTTCCGGGAGTCCCACAACGGAACCTCCAAGCCAAGGCATAATGGAAGTAACGTAAGACTGATAAATATCGTTGTAATACCCGTCTGCAGTTGCAGTTTCCGTTACCGTATATTTGCCGAGGCTATCGGGAACTATAAAATAATAAACCCCGCCAGGTTCCCTCCAGGCTGTATCTTTAGTGTTGTAGCTGTTTGTCCAGAAATATTTTACTCCTGACGAAGGAACGGTAATGCCTCCCGTGCGGCCTATACAGGCTGTTCCGCTAACTTTATAAGCTGGAATCTGAGGATCCATATTGCCTTCCATGTAGAGTTTTTCCTTTTCTTTCTTGTGACAGGATGCTGCAACAAGAACCATCCCCAGCGCCAGTAGCAGATATCTGAAATAAATTCTCATCTTTTCAAAATTAGATATATCGCACAAATTTAAGAAAAAATGTACGAACATTTGCGTAACTTTGTTCCGAAGGGCAGTTTCAACGAAAATCGTGCCACCTCAAATTCTGAAAATTATGTCAAAGGGCAATCTTTTTATCCTGGCAGCGGCCTTGCTTTTGGCTTGCGCGGGATGTAATAAAACCAACCGTTATTATACCATAGACGGCTCGGCTCAGGGAACGACTTTCCACATCGTATTTCAGCCGGTTGTAAGTTCCGATTCATCCTTTGCCGCGGTCAGGGACAGCGTAAACGCCATACTGGACAGGATAGACTTTTCCGTCAGCGGCTATAACAAGGAGTCTGTCCTTACCGCCTTCAACGAGGAAGGCAATCCTCACATAGACAAGATCTTTCTGGACAATTTTCTCGCTTCTAAGAAAATGGCGGAGGAAAGCGGGGGAATGTTCGACGCTTCAGCCGCTCCGCTTTTCGATATGTGGGGATTCGGTTTCAAGACGGGAACGGAGGTTACCCAGGCTATGATAGACAGCGTGCTCCAGTTTGTGGGTATGGAGCATTTCAAAGTGGACTCCCTAAAGGCAAAGGATGGACAGGACAGTATTCTCATACTCCGCGATGATCCTCGCTGCAAGCTGAACTTCAATGCTATAGCCCAGGGTTACACTTCAGACTTGATTGCCGCCAAGTTTTCCGAGATGGGTATGGAAAACTATCTTGTGGAGATTGGCGGGGAGGTTTATGCCAAGGGAGTCAACCCTAAGGGCAAGCTCTGGAACGTGGGCATAGACCGCCCGGTGGACGGCAACAATTCTCCCGGAGCAGACATTCAGGCTGTGGTCCGGATTTCCGGGAAAGGCCTTGTCACCAGTGGAGATTACCGCAAGTTCTATATCAAGGATGGCAAGAAGATATCCCATTCCATAAATCCCAAGACCGGTTATCCTGTTGAACATAATCTTCTGAGCGCCACCGTGGTTGCTGAAAACGCCACAATAGCGGACGGTTATGCCACCTATCTTATGGTACTCGGCTTTGACAAGGCCCGGGAGGTTGTGGAATCCAATGATAATATCGAGGCTCTTCTCATATTCAGCGAAGGGGACAGCCTAAAAGTCTGGATGAGCGACGGAATTATTTATTAACTTTGAAAGCACAAGCTGAATAATCCAAACAATAATTATATGGAAAAGAAAGACAGTCAGAAAAGCATTTCCAGGAGAAACTTCCTGAAGGCTTCCATCGTTTTGGGCGGAGCGGCTTCCTTTGCCGCCATCGGAGGAAAGGCCTTTGCCGGCAACGGCTTTGCAAGAGGTTTCACAACCAAGGAGAAGTTCGACACCATCATCGCCAACGGTATGGTTTACAGCGGAGAAATCGCTGAGCCAATAAGGGCTGATGTGGGTATCCGAGGCGGCAAGATCACGGCAATCGCAAAGCTCGGCAAGAACTGCGATAACTGGGTGGATGCTTCCGGAAGGGTGGTTTGCCCTGGTTTCATAGACATTCACGGCCATACTGACACCAACCTGCTCGAGGCTCCTCTGGGAGACAGCAAGATCCATCAGGGTATTACAACCGACATTGGCGGTAACTGCGGTTATTCTCCATTCCCGTTTTCCGACGAGGAATATGAAAGGAGGAAGAATACCCTCAGGTTCGGCTATCCTTTCTGGCAGAACATAGATGGCTTCTACGATGCTCTGAGAAAGAATACCATAGGTATCAACTACGGAAGTTATGTCGGTCACGGAGATATCCGCCATATAGTAGTTGGAGACAATGACGTAGCCGCTACTCCTGAACAGCTAAAGCAGATGTGCAAGATCCTGGACAAGCAGCTGGAGATGGGTGCCGTGGGCCTTTCCTTCGGTCTGGAATACACTCCGGGTTCCTACGGAAGAACCGAGGAATTCATTGCCCTTCTGAAGGTTGTGGCAAAGCATGATGCCCTTTATGCTATACACATGAGAAACGAGGACGACAGGGTGGAAGAAGCCATCGCAGAGGCAATTGAGCTTGCAAGACGCTCCGGCGCAAGGCTTGAGATTTCCCACTTGAAGGCCCAGAACCAGAACAACTGGCACAAGGTTCCAAGCATGCTCAAGCTCATCCACGATGCAGAGAAGAGCGGAATGGACATTCATTTTGACCGTTATCCGTACACCGCATTCTCCACCGGATTGGACTGCTTCATCCCGCTGGCTCAAAGACAAGGTTCAAGCAAGGAGATTCTCGCAAGGCTCGAGAATCCAGCCACAGAGAAAATCATAAGGGAATATGCCCTTGGAAGAGTCAAGAGGCTCGGAGGTCCTGAATGCATTCTGATTGCGGCCTGCTTTGCTCCAGGCAACGAGAAGTACACCGGCAAGTATCTCAACGAATGCTGCCAGATTTCCGGCAAGGACGAGTGGGAGACCATCAAGTATCTGCTCCAGAGCGAGAAGCTGGAAGTGAATATGGCGGGCTTTGCCATGAAGGAAGACAACCTGAGGACTTTGCTGAACGATCCTCTTGCAATGGTCATCACAGACGGCTGCGTCTATTCTCCTAAGGGAAGGCTCGGACAGGAAGCTCCGCATCCGCGCTCATACGGCTCCTTCACCAACTACATCGGAAAGTATGTGCGTGACCAGAAGTTCTGCGACCTGCAGACAGCCATCTCCAAGTGTACATCTCTTCCTGCCCATCAGCTCAAACTCAAGGACAGGGGACTTCTCAAGGAAGGCTACTGCGCAGACGTGCTGGTAATCAACTACGACACTATTGCAGACGTTGCAACATACGGCCAGCCTCACCAGTTCTCCGCAGGTATAGACCACGTGTTCGTAAACGGAGTCCATACCCTCAAGAACGGAGAGTATACCGGCTGCAAGCTTGCTGGAGTGATTATCTAGCGGTTATTTCTCGAAAGCCGAGACGATTTTGCTGACAAGGGGATGGCGGACGATATCTTCCGTGCTGAAGTTTATCACCGCTATCCCTTTGATTTTGCCCAGCATCCTGATGCCTTTCTCAAGGCCTGAGTCCTCTTTGTTAGGGAGGTCTATCTGAGTCATGTCTCCGGTAACTATGAACTTGGAGTTGTTGCCCATACGGGTAAGGAACATCTTCAGCTGTCCGAGAGAAGTGTTTTGTGCCTCGTCCAGAATCACGAAAGCGTTTTCCAGGGTTCTTCCCCTCATATAGGCAAGAGGGGCAATCTGGATTATGCCTTCCTCCATAAGTTCCTTGAGCTTGGACTGGGCTATCATGTCTCCCAGCGCATCGTACAGAGGCTGGAGGTACGGATCCAGTTTTTCCTTCAAGTCTCCGGGCAGGAATCCGAGCCTTTCTCCGGCTTCAACCGCAGGGCGGGTGAGAATCAGGCGCCTGACTTCCTTGTTCTGCAATGCCCTTACAGCCAGAGCTATGGCGGTGTAGGTCTTCCCCGTTCCGGCGGGTCCCAGGGCAAACACAAGATCGTGAGTGGCATAGTCTTTCACCAGCTGTTTCTGGTGCTTAGTCCTGGCGGAAATGACCTTCCCGTTCTGGCCCAGGACTATCATGTCTTTCTGGTCCTGGCTCATTACGGCAGGCTTGCTTTCCTTGGTTTTCTTATCTGTCTTTGCAAGGAAGATGCTGTCCACGTCATCGGTGTTCAGATGCCTCTTGTGCATCCTTATTCTTGTAAGCGCTTCAATTGCGTTCTGGAAGGAGTCTATATCCTTATATGTACCCTTGAGCTTTATGGTGCTGTCTCTTGGAGTAACCTTAAGGTCAGGGAAATATGAGCAAAGATGATTGATTATCCGGTCGTTGATGCCATAGATGTCAATAGGATCTATGTTCTGAAGCTGAATCTTTTTTTCTGCCATAAAAGTTTATCTGTAAACTACCTTTATCAGGTCTCTCTTTTTTATCTGCTGACTGAAGTCTTCCAGGGTTTTGAAGGCCTGCTTCTGTTCAGGTGTCTTTCCTCCGCGATTAAAATCTTCTGAAGACAGGAATTCCTCTATCGGAACCACTGTGTAGTCTTCAGTGTACTGGCCTGGCCTGAAGCACCAGAGGTATTTCCACTGTGGCATAAGCATCTTGACCTTTCCGGTTGCCCTGTCTCTTGTAAAAGAGAGGGTTATAAGCATTCCCGTGGAGGTCCATCCGCTGCGTGTCATATTGGAAATATAGTTGCCCATAGAGTAGAAAACCATCCTTTCCACGCTGTCTTTCGCCATAGGGCCATGCTGCTTTTTAACATAGATATAGCCTTCTTCAGGAACGTGCGGGTGCCCGCCGATTATGGCGTTGACTCCTTCCCTGAACATCATCCTGGCATACTGTTTCTGCTCGGCGACAGGTTCAAGCACATATTCTATTCCCCAGTGAGGCAGGGCAATGATTATGTCCGCTCCCATCTCCTTAGCCTGGCGGATGTGCTTCTTGATTTCAGTACTGTCCTGAAGGTTTACATAATATGGATCCGGAACCGGAAGACCGTTGGTGTCGTATGTGTAGTTGAACATGGCGAACTTCATCCCCTTGAGCTCCACCAGTATCACGCTTGAAGTGTCTGCCTGGGCTTTGTTGCGGTAGGCCCCAAGAGTAGGCATTTCGAGGGCCGAATATGCAGCGATAGTGTTCTTGAAGCCGGTTGCTCCCTTGTCGCAGATATGGTTGTTCGCCATCAGGAAAAGGTCTATTCCGCTCCTTTTTGCCGCCTCCGCGATTTCTTTTGGAGCGGAGAAGCAAGGATATCCGGTGAAAGGCCTTGTGCCAACCGTAAACTCCATGTTTGCAACCATATAGTCCGCCTGCTTGAATAGCGGGGCCGTGTATTTGAAGGCATCTGAATAGTTGTAACGCTTTCCTCCTCCCTGCTTAAGTGCGGAGTTTATCTGAGCTCCGTGCTGCATCACGTCTCCGGTAAAGGAAATGGTTACTGTATCGCGGCGTAGGAAAAAGTCCACATCCCCGAACGGCCTTGCCTTTGGCAGAGGGCCTGTGTCCACCTGCTGGGCAGATGCTCCGGCCCACAAAAGCAGCAGAACAAATACCAATAGTTTCTTCATACCTCAAAGATAATTCAAATCTTTTCTTAACTTGCAAAAGTTTAACGGATATCTGATGAGAATGTTTAAGTCGATACAAGGATTAAAGGCTCTTGCCCTGACAGTGCTGCTTGCTCTCTGTCCGGTGCTTTCACAGGCTCAGGATGTGGAGGATTTTGGAGAAGACGTGTATGTTTCACAGCCTTTGTTTAAAGGCCAGCTCTTCCAGTATGCAGTTAAGCAGTACATAGAAAAATCTATCCGCTCGTTAACAAGAGCGACTGAAACCGTCTTTTACGAGTCGGAGATAAAGATCACGCTAAAGGAAACCGGAGCGCTTAAGAAAGTCGAGATAATTAATTCTACAGGATCCGATTATCTCGACAGGCAAATTATTGTGAAATGCCGCGATTTTGTCCGCAAAAAGCACATGACACCGGCCAAAGCGGACGGCAACCCCATTGAATACAGTGTCATTGTGCCTCTGATAATTGAATTCCGGAATCTTGATGACGGCAACCGGAACACTGGCCGGAGTTACAACTGGGGCAGCACTTACCGTGGCGTGAGTCCGGGCAATGTTACCAGTCCCAATTATAGCAGGTAATCAGAATTATTTTTGTTAAATTTGTCCGATTTATACATTGTATGAATATGGACAGGAAATTTCTTGCCGTTTTGGCTCTCACAATGGCTTTGACAACCGGTTGCGACTGGATAAGGGCAAAGCTGGATATGCCTACATCTGAAGACATTGCCAAGAAGAAGGAACTGATAGCCCAAAAAGAGGCCGCACCCGGGGCTGCAGATACCCTGCAGGCGGTTGATTCAACGGCACAGGCCTCTATCGCTGAGGTCGAACCTGAGGTCCAGAAGAGCGAGCCAACCGCATCCGGCCTGAACATTATCCCGCATTCAAATCTGGACAAGACATATTACGTAATTGTAGGAGCTTTCAAGACAGACGAACTCGTAAAGGCGAGCCTGAAGCAGCACGAGGGGATTCTTGAAACCCCGTTCGTATTCTCCGGCAACGGGCTTAAATATGTGTCCATCGGAGGCTACGCCACACTGGAGGAAGCCCGTAAGGCTTTGGTTCAGGCCCACCAGAGTGTTCCGGAGGCCTGGGTATGGAAGAAAAAATGATAATCAATAATCAACGATAAACAATATGAAGACAACAGCTTATACTCAGAAACACATTGAGCTTGGAGCCAAGATGGTTCCGTTTGCAGGATTCAACATGCCTCTGGAATATACAGGAATCAGGGCGGAGCACCTGGCCGTAAGGCAGAGCGTGGGCGTATTTGACGTATCCCACATGGGAGAGTTCACCGTAAAGGGCCCTAACGCGCTGAAGTTCATACAGTATGTTACAAGCAACGATGCTTCCGTGCTGTTCCCTGGAAAGGTCCAGTACTCATGCCTTCCAAACGGAAAGGGCGGCATTGTGGACGACCTTCTGGTTTACTGCATCAATCCGGAAAGCTATATGCTCGTTCCAAACGCGGCCAACATAGACAAGGATTTTGCACACCTTTGCCAGTATGCCCCTAAGTTCGGCCTTACTCCTGGAGTGGATTTCTGCAACATTTCAGACCAGATCAGCCAGCTGGCGGTTCAGGGTCCTAACGCAATGAAGGTTATGCAGAAGCTCTGCAAGGAGGATGTCCTTGGAATGGAATACTACACGTTCAAGATTCTTGAAGTTGCCGGAGTGAAGGATGTAATTCTTTCAACTACAGGCTATACCGGAGCCGGCGGATGCGAGGTTTATATGAAGAACGAGGATGCTCTCAAGATATTTGACGCCATTTTCGAGGCCGGAAAGGAATTCAACATTGTTCCTGCAGGACTGGGATGCCGCGACACTCTCCGCCTGGAGATGGGCTTCTGCCTCTACGGAAACGATATCGACGACGACCACTCTCCACTGGAGGCAAACCTTGGCTGGATCACCAAGTTCAACGATGTGAAGGGAGACTTTGTGGACAAGGACTATATGCTCAAGCAGAAGGCCGAGGGCCTGAAGAGAAGGCTCTGCGGCTTTGAACTCATAGACAGGGGAGTTCCTCGCCACGGATACGAGATCTGCAATGCAGAAGGAAGGGTTATCGGTAACGTGACCAGCGGCAGCATGACTCCTTGCTGCGCCCGCGCAATAGGAATGGGCTATGTAGAGGCTCCTTTGTACAAGCTTGACACTGAAATCTATATCAAGGTCCGCGACAAGCTTCTTAAGGCCGTTGTGGTAAGACCTCCGTTCTACAAGGGATAATTGGCGATGAAACGTACCGGAAGATTCTTTATAGGTGTAGTATGCCTGGTTTTTGCACTCTGCTGTAACCATGTTCTGGCTCAGGACATAGGCGGCCCTCGTCCTTCGTCGCAGAGGAATGTTGTGGACTCTCTGAAAAAGGAAGTGGTTTTTCTTTGTTCAGAGTCTCTGAAGGGAAGGGGAGCCGGCAGCCAGGGAGAAAAAGAGGCAGCCGGCCGCATCTACGACTTTATGCAGAGCATAGGGGCGATGATGCTTTCTCCAAGGGACGGGGACGACTTCGGCATAGCCAATCCGGTTACCGGAGACACTCTCCATTCCCGCAACATAATAGGAATCATTCCGGGATACGACTCTAAAATGGCCGGGGAGTTCATTCTCCTGGGAACCCAGATGGACGGGCCTGGCTTTGAAAGTCTTACAATTAACGGAGTAAGGCAGGAAAGAATCCTTCCCGGAGCATATTCCAACGCCAGCGGGACTGCCATACTGATGCAGGTGGCAAGGATGATTGCCGAGAACAAGTTCATGTTCCGCCGCCCGGTTATGGTTGCCTTTTTCGGAGCGGGCAATTTCTCCCAGGCCGGAAGCTGGTATTTCCTCAACCGCTCGTTTGCGGACAAGGACAAGATCCGCTTCATGGTGGATGTGAACTCCATAGGAAGAGACAGTGGCCCGAATTCCTTCCAGGCTTTCATCGGCCTGCCGGACAAGGAGATACTCAAAGATATCTTTACAGTGGAAGAGCGTCCTTTCTCCCTTTCCGTAAAAATCGCCGAGCAGGAACCTCTTCCGGCGGATTACCGCAACTTCCATTCGGAAGACATACCGTTCACCCTCTTTACAACGGGAGACAGCCCAATCCGCGGCACCATCCACGACACTCCCGGGATGCTGGATTACGTGCAGATGGCGCAGGCAGTGGAATTCATTTACAATTACGCCCTTACGCTCTCCTGTAAAGACAGTTTCCAGAAAAAGGAAGATGATCAGACGCAAGACTCATACGAGCGCATCTACTCTCAGCTGGAAGTGGACCGCAGGGCATCTTTCTTCAAGGGAGACGAGAGGACATTCCTCAAGGACTGGGTATATCACTATGTGAAATATCCTGAAAGCGCAATCGCATCCCATACGGAAGGAACCGAGGTCGCCGAGTTTGTTGTTGACAAGGACGGAAAGGTTAAGGATGTAAAGATTACCGCCAGCCTCAGCGATGACATTGACAATGAGGTCCTGAAAGTTATCAAGGCTTCCCCGAAATGGACTCCGGCTCAGCTCAACGGCAAGAAAGTTCCGGTAAGGATTTCCATAGCCATAGAGTTCAAGCTGGCGCAGGGCTCGAAGGTGGGATTTAATAAATAGACAAAAACAGTTTAATATACAATGGATTACAAGTTTAACGAAATTGAAGCCAAATGGCAGAAGTATTGGGCTGAGCATAAGACATTCTCCGCAAAGACGGATCCTTCAATGCCCAAGTATTATGTTCTGGACATGTTCCCTTACCCTTCCGGTGCGGGATTGCACGTTGGGCATCCTCTAGGCTACATAGCCAGCGACATCTATTCCCGCTACAAGAGGCTGCGCGGCTTCAATGTCCTTCATCCGATGGGTTACGACGCGTTCGGCCTTCCGGCAGAGCAATATGCCATCCAGACCGGACAGCATCCGCACGTAACCACTATGGCAAACATAGACCGCTACCGCAGCCAACTGGACAGGATCGGTTTCTCCTTTGACTGGGACAGGGAAGTAAAGACTTGCGATCCGCCGTATTACAAATGGACCCAGTGGGCATTCCTGAAAATGTTCGACAGCTGGTACAATACGGAATCC
Organism: Bacteroidales bacterium; assembly: GCA_017548505.1. Taxonomy (GTDB): domain Bacteria; phylum Bacteroidota; class Bacteroidia; order Bacteroidales; family UBA932; genus Egerieousia. The sequence continues at coordinate 23,179 of JAFYZX010000073.1, forward strand.
GATTCCGCCGAGCCGATAACCGAACTGGTTACACGTTTTGAGGAAGAGGGAAACCGGAAAGTCAAGGCTGCCTGCGGGGATGTTCCTGTCTTTGATGCAGAACAGTGGAAAGGCTTCTCGGAGAAAGAGAAGGCCGACATACTTATGCAGTACAGGATTGCTTATCAGGGAGAGACTTCCGTAAACTGGTGTCCGGCTTTGGGAACTGTGCTGGCAAACGATGAGGTTAAGGAGGGACTTTCCGTCCGCGGAGGCTTCCCGGTGGAGCAGAAGAAGATGAAGCAGTGGCAGCTGAGGGTTTCCGCATACGCCGGAAGGCTGCTGGA
>JAFYZX010000074.1 GCA_017548505.1 Bacteroidales bacterium
CAGGGACCTGACATTTGCTTGAGCTGGTTGATGTACTTGAGGTCCTTCCATAGGCGCGGAACCTTGTTCTGGCCGCCGGTCTTGCCGCGGGATTCCATCCACCGGTAGAAGGTGCCCGGAGCAAGCGGCAGGATCTTGAGCCTCTGCATGGTGGAACCCGGGGAGCGCTTGGCCTCGTAGTCAGAGTTCAGTTTCTGGATCTCGGTGTCTAGAAGCTCTGCGAAATCTTCAACCGCCTGAGGCTGGAAGTCCGGGCTTTCCGGGTTGCGGAGCGGATCCTTGAACTCAATCGCCCACACGTGATACCCCTGAACCAAAAAGCTTCTTGCTGCTTTTCTCTCAGAGGGTGTTCCTACTGTCCCGTTCTGTGTGCCAGCAGGCGCATTTTCCTGCTTAAACGTTCCTGCTGTCCCGTTCTGTGTGCCAGCAGGCGCATTTTCCTGCTTAAACGCTCCGGAACCGGCAATCTTTCCGGCCGTCTTGTCTACCGACATAAACTGCGGGGCGGCGGTGTAATCGGTGATTTCAATTCCGGTTTTGGAGGCCGCCGAAGCGATTGCCTGCTCGGCGTTGTTGATCATCAGTTCCTCTCCGAAGGCGTTGATATACAACTTGGTTCTGCCGGTAACGATGAGCCTGTACGGATTGACGGAAGTGAAGCGGACAAGGTCTTCCGGCATATATCTCCAAAGTCCGCCAACTGTAGAAATTACAATGGCGTAATCTATGCCGGCCTGCACTCCTTCAAGAGGAACGGCGCAGGAGTTGTCTCCCTCAAGCGCAGCATCCAGTTTGCCGAACGGGATGAACTCGTAGAAGATTCCGTTGTTGACGGTAAGCAACATTCCCTTTCCGCCCTCCAGGGTATCCTGGAATGCAAAGTATCCCTCGGATGCATTGTAGTTCTCCAGGTAGTGCATATTGTCTGACGGAATCAGCTTGCGGTAGATTTCCCGGTAAGGCTCAAAGCTGATGCCTCCGTGCATGAACAGTTCCATATTCGGCCAAACTTCCAGCAGGTTGCTCTTGCCCGTGTACGCCAGGATCTTGTTCATAAGCACCAGATTCCAGCTCGGAACACCGGAGAAGTTGGAGACGTTTCTACGGGTGCTTTCCTTGCAGATAAGGTTAACCTTCGTGGCAAAATCGGCGACAAGGGCGGTCTTGCGGGAAGGGGTGCGGAGCAGCTCCACCACCCTCGGGGAATTGCGGAGCATTACGGCGGAAAGGTCTCCGTCGAACACCTTTCCCTGAAGAAGCTGGTGCAAGGTATCCTTGTCCGACAAGGCATCCGGAGCAACGCTTCCGCCCAGAGTCAGGGCACTGGATGAAAACACCCGGCTGTTGGGATTCAGATGAACATAATTCATCAGCATCATCTTCATTCCCTTGAAGTGAGTTCCGTAGAGGGAGTCTTTGGTGATAGGTATGTACTTGCTCTTGTCGGAAGATGTGCCGCTGGACTTGGCAAACCACCGCACGTTCTGGTTCCAGAGCACGAACTTTTCTCCCTGGCGGATGCGGGTGATGTATGGAGCGATATCGTCGTATTTGGAAAGCTTTACGCGCTTTTGAAAATCGCTGAGGCTATGTATGTTGCAGAAATCCCTCTCACTTCCGAAAACCGTCTCTTTCCCGCATTTGACAAGATGGGAGAACACCTCTTTCTGCATTTCTGGCGCATGGGTATAGCTCCTCTCGATTTCTCTCAAGTAACCTCTGCCCCAGGCCAGGACGGCCTTGTTTATAGCCCTTGCGGTTTTCTTTCCCATAAGCTTTTTCTCAGCGATTCAATTAAAATGGTCAGACCTTGCAATTTAATAAAAAAGCGCAAAACCTGAAGCGAACACCCCGGTCAACTCTACCCGAACAGTTCTCTCAGGACGGGCAGGGATTTCAGTTCCGTCTTGAAGGATGTATGGAACGAGATGTAGTCTATCACCTTTCCGAGGAAACGGTTGCGCATCTCTCCGCTGCATTTGATCTCCGGAAGAAGCGCAAGCGGCGTGGCGAGTATCCTGTGCAGCAGCAGGCTCTCGTCCGGCGTGAAGCAGAAGGCCTCATTGTAATTGTCGCAGAACGAGCCTGTTGTAAAGTTGAAATGTCGGCGGGATTCAGAATAGTTGTCTGCCGGCATATAGCCAAGCCTGTTGCAAAGGCTCACGGCAAAATGCAGGTGGAAATTCTCCACACCCTCGTCCATCGCATCCAGCAGCATCGCCGAGCCGGAAAGGAATTCCATAAGGCGCGGGTCTGCGTCTCCTTCTCTCAGAGTCTTCAGGAGAAGTTCGCACATGAACAGGGAAATTGCCCCCTTACGTATGTCTGTCTTGAGGTTGTTGAGCGGAACGGCAGGGGAGGCTTCCTTTATCATCGGCATCGAGCTGGCGTTCGGTGTCCTGAAATGCAGCACAACATCCAGAACACTTAGGGGAAACATTTGTGAATTCCTTGAGTTCTTGCTCTTTGCAAAGAAGTAGCACGCTGACCTTCCCCTAGACGCAGAGTAGCATTGCACCACCATCCCGCTGTCGGAATGCTTGATGGTATGCAGCACGATTATCCTGTCTTTTTCCAGCATGCTCTGTTTCTGTTGTGATGGTTGATGAAGCAGACTATGTGACTTTTGCGTGGCGGCTGCCTCATTTCAACTGGCTGAGGAAGTTTGCGAGTTTTCTCATTGCGATGCCCCTGTGGGAAATCGCATTCTTCTGGTTTTCACTCATCTCGGCGAACGTGCAGCTGCAACCCTCCGGAATGAAAATGGAGTCGTATCCAAATCCGCCTTCTCCGCTTTCCTTCTCCGCGATGGTGCCCTTCATCTTTCCCTCGAAGGTGTACATCGTGCCTTTGTGGATCAGCGTTACAACCGTGCGGAACCTTGCTTCGCGTATGTTCTTCTTCCGCTTGTCCACCTTGGTCAGAGCCTCCAGAAGCTTTGCGCGGTTTGCGGCATCGTCGTGCCCTTCACCGGCATAACGGGCGGAATGAACTCCCGGAGCCCCGTCCAGAGAAGTAACCTCCAGGGCCGTGTCATCGGCGAAGCAAGTCTTGTGGAACTTGTTCCAGATAAACCTGCACTTCATCTTGGAATTGGCATCTATTGTGTCTCCGGTTTCCGGGATTTCCCCCCTGAAACCAAGCTTCTTTGGCATAATTAGTGTAACACCCTTACCCAGTATTTCCGAAGCTTCCTTGAGTTTGTTTGGATTGCCGGTTGCAAATATCAGTTCCATACGCGCAGTTATTTAATCAAACCAAAGTTAGCAAAAGTTTACTATTTTTGAAAGGTACGATTATGAACAGTTTTTTGCTCACCGATAAAAACACCCAGATGACACCACTTAACTCCGGATTTGCATCATATTCCCCAAGCGCATCTTCGCCTTCTGCTGGCCGCAGACATTCCATCCTTTCCTCAGGCGCAACATCTCCATCTGCAGCCCGCAGACATTCCATCCTTTCCTCAGGCGCAACATCTCACTCTGCCGGCCGCAGACATACTTTCCTTTCCTCAGGCGCAACATCTCCATCTGCAGCTCGCAGACATTCCATCCTTTCCATTGCTGCAGCGGTTCTGCTCTTGCTGTTTGCCCCTCTGGCCGGCAATGCCCAGAGCCGCAACTTCAAGCTTACCCAGGGCCTTGAAATCCAGTACAACATACTCCGCACCCTGGCAACCGAATATGTGGACACGGTGGACTTTGCCAAGCTGATAAACTACGGCATAGACGCTATGCTGCAATCCATAGACCCATATACGGAATATGTTCCGGAAGAAGACTCAGAATCCATAGAAATGCTTACCACCGCATCCTACGGCGGAATCGGCGCCACCATCCGCAAAGACTCTCTGGGTGTGATGATTATGCAAACCTACGAAGGCTCTCCGGCAATCCGTTATAACATAGAACCAGGAGACATTATTCTCAAGATAGACGGAGTCGACTGCAGCACTCTTACCGTAGACGAGTGCAGCAAGCGCATGAGGGGTAACCCCGGAACCCATGTCAAGTTCCTGATCAAGAAAGGCCGTACAGGCAAGAACGAAGAGATAGTTGTAACAAGAGACAAGGTCCACACCTCAGATGTTCCATACTTTGGAATGCTCACACTCCCTTCCAACTTAGAGGCACTTATCTCCAGGTACGACACCTGCAAAATTCCAAACGCCTCCTCCGTTTACGCTCCGTTTGCATCAGGAACCCCCGCAACCCAATCACCTTCCCCAGAATTGCCTGGCGTATTTTCTGAAGCGCCTGCTACAGCTCATAATTCAGCCAGTCCATCCAGCTCGCGAACAGATAATATTTCTTCTGAATCTTCCTCTTCCTCCGGTTCAGTTCAGGCACCAGCTGAAACATCTGTTTCGAAATCGCGGGCAATCAGTAACCCGTCGCCGGACAATTCTTCATTTGGCATACCGACCGGTTATATAAAACTCAGCAGCTTTACCCTCAACGGCTCCGAGGATGTCCGCAAAGCCCTGATTTCTCTCAAGGAACAAGGAGCTCAGCGAATCATCCTGGATCTCAGGGGCAATGGCGGCGGACTTATGGATGAAGCCACGGATATAGTTTCCCTGTTTGAACCAAAAGGCACTCTGGTGGCGACTGCCCGCGGACGCGGAGAAGGCTCCAGCTTCAGTTGCGTAACAGATAAGGCTCCCGTAGATACCCTTATTCCGCTGATGGTACTTGTAAGTTCGTCTTCTGCTTCATCTTCAGAGATTGTAGCAGGAGCCCTTCAGGATCTGGATCGTGCCCTGGTTGTAGGAACCCGTACATACGGCAAAGGCCTTGTTCAGAGTTTCCGCCCGGTAGGCTATAACGGCAAACTTAAACTCACAATCTCCAAATACTACACTCCAAGCGGACGCTGCATCCAGATTATGGACTACGCACACCGCAATTCAGACGGCAGCGTAGGATCCATTCCAGACTCCCTAAAGAAGGCATTCCAAACCAAACACGGCCGCACTGTATATGATGGTGGTGGTATTACTCCGGACATTGAAATCAAGCCAGACTCTTACAGCCGTCCAGCCCTTGCCCTCTCCCTTAGCGGCATCCTCGAAGAATATGCCGTACAATTCTACTCCCTCAACCCCGATATCCCTGCCTTTTTGCCTACACATTCATCCGAGCCCGAAGCATCCAAGCCCGAAGCATCCAAGCCCGGTAACGTTTCTACATCCCATATAAACGTAACCTCAGGCAACGTAGCCTCAGGTAACGTAACCTCAGGCAACGTAGCCTCAGGCAACGTAGCCTCAGGCAACGTAGCCTCAGGCAATGTAACCTCAGGCAATGTAACCTCAGGCAATTTGAGCAGAACGTCTGATGATATAGCCTCTGCGGGTGGTTTCAAGATGACTGATGCCCAGTGGGAAGACTTTGTGAAATACGCCGCCACCAGAAAGTTCGACCACCGCTCCGCCTCGGAAATAGTGTTCGAGCAACTGGTTCGCGAAGCAAAGGAAGAAGGCACGTATGAAAGCAACAAGGAAGCCTATGACCTCCTTGCCTCCAAAGTCAAACTCACCAAGGAACAAGCCATAGAGCAGAACCGCAAGGAAATCCAGCCTCTGGTAGAAGAGGAAATAATCCAGAAGTACGTCCTCACAGCCCCACGCATCCGCCACATGCTGGACAACGACTCCCAGCTCTGGAAAGCCCTCTCCTCCTGGAAATAAAATAACCACCGGCCGGTGGCGGATAACCATCTGAAAACCAGTATTATGAATAGCTGGTCCTGCGGAGTTTTCGCTGCAGGGCCAACTACTTATATCGCTGAAAACAAAGCATTTAGTTGCCACCAATCGATGTGTGTGAGCGCTCATATTCTAGGGTTTCAACCGCAAAATTTTGTTTATTTCTTGTTTTTTCCAGAATTGTACATGGTAAATTTTACTGGATGGTTTGGTTTATAATAATCCTTGCCGGACCTTTGGTGAAAAATGAAAGACAAGAGGCCTTTTATCGAAAATGGAATATATCAGCATGTATATCAAAGAACGATAGACCGGACAACTCTATTCCAATCAAGTTTTGATGCTTTGTTCTTTATTACTGTTTATTGGATGTATAGCATAAAGTATAAAGTTGAAACTATAGCTTTCTGTTTGATGAACAACCATTTTCACGTGTTGTGCAAAACGAATGAATCTTCTTTGGTGGACTTTATCAGAGATTGTACGTCGTTCTATGCATTCAGGTTTAATCAATATCACAAAAGAACCGGACCTCTGTTTCAAAGAGGATTTGGATATGCGGCAAAATATGGTGGTAAAAAGATCAGGACATGTATATCTTACATAAACAACAATCCAGTAGAAGCCCATTTGGTTGAAACTATGGACAAGTACGTTTGGAACCTGTTTGCATTTGGGAATAATTCCAATCCTTTTTCTCTGCCAATAAAGTTAAATAGAGCATCACAAAAACTAAGACGTTCTTTAAAGGAAGTTGAAATCGCTTATAAGCAATCAAGATACCTTCCATATGTTGTTCTTGAACACATCTTTGACGGATTGGCGGAGAAAGAAAAACTACAACTCCGTGATTATATTTTGAAAAGGTATTCTCCAATAAACTATATGAAAATCCGCTCCATTTTTGGAGATTGGGATAAAACGCTTTTAGCGATAACCTCTTTTATGGGCAGCGAGTACGATATAAAAATGTAGGGTGGTAATTAACATTCTGAAAACTAGATATATAGATATCTGGCCCTGCTGTAAAAACCACGCAGGACTAAACATTTAAATTGTTGAATGTAAGGCGTTTAACCGCCACCGCGATTTTAGGCGGGTTGCCAGAGGTAGAGCTTGTCCGAGCGGCGGAGCTTGTCGGAAACAGGGATGGAGCACAGGTCTCCCTTGACTGCCTTGTCAACAGGTTTGAGATCTACCCTTATCTCAGCGATTTTGAGTTCTACACAGCCGGTGGAAGGTCCGATGATGAGGATGTCATCGCCGAGCTTGATTTCCCCGGCTTCAACAAGTACTTCAGCCACTCCGAGCTTTGAGAAGTAGTTGGTGATTTTAGCGGCATAGACCTTCTTGCGTGAGGCCTTGTTGCCATAGACTTCGCTCCATTCTCCAAGTCTTGCGCCTTGGTAGTATCCGTCCCAGAATCCGCGGTTGAACACCCCGGAGAGCCTCTCCTTCAGTTCCCGTTTCATCTCTTCCGTGTAGCACCCCATAACTCCATCAGTCCGGTTTACGCTCTCATCCGATTTTGTCGAATTGCTGTCTGCAGATGCACTTTCAGCGGTTGTCACTGATAGGCATTTGTCCTTTTCAGAATGGACATTGCCGCTTGTTGGATGTTCGTCTGTCGAACAGGATGTTGCCCGGGTATATGTTTGAGTTTGGTTGGCCGGAATGCTTACTGCTGTCTGGCTGGCTGGAATAGAGCAGCAGGCGTCGGCGGCCTGGCGGTAGGCAGAGGTGACAATCTTCACGTACTCGGCGCTGCGGGCACGGCCCTCTATCTTGAACACGGAGATTCCGGCATCGATGATCTTGTCTATGAACTCTATGGTGCAGAGGTCCTTCGGGCTCATTATGTACTTGTTGTCTATCTCCAGTTCCCGGCCGGTTTCAAGGTCTGTAACCCTGTAGCCGCGGCGGCAAAGCTGGTAGCAGCTTCCACGGTTGGCAGAAGCCCCATATTCCTGCAGGCTGAGATAGCATTTGCCGGAAATGGACATGCAGAGCGCTCCGTGGACGAACAGTTCCAGACGCAGCAGTTCTCCTGACGGTCCGCACACGTTCTCCTCCTTAATTCGATTGCTGATATCCTTTATCTGCGGCAGGGTAAGTTCTCTGGCAAGGACAATCACATCCGCAAACTGGGCGTAGAACTTCACTGCCTCAAAGTTGGAGATATTCATCTGCGTGGAAGCGTGGATCTCTATGCCCATGGAACGGGCCATCTGGATTACAGCCATGTCTGAAGCGATAACAGCTGAAATACCCGCATCCCTGGCGGCTTCCAGAGCCTTCCTTACATCCTCCATCTCCGTCTGATACACCACGATGTTCAGCGTAAGGTAAGTCTTCACCCCGTGCTCACGGCAGATGCGCACCACCTCCGGAAGATCCTCGTTGGTAAAGTTGTTGGCCGAATGGCTCCTCATGTTCAGGTTGCCCACTCCAAAGTACACGGAATCGGCCCCGCCCTGTATCGCAGCCATCAGGCACTCGAAGTTCCCGGCCGGCGCCATTATCTCAATTCTCTTGTCCATATCAATACTTTTCTCAGCGACAAAGATGGAAAAATCCCAAGATTTTCAGTCTAAAAATCCCAAGATTTTCAAAACTCTAGAAAAGGTCGCTGATTTTTAGTCCGAAGAAATCTTCAAGAGGCAATCCCTCAGGCCCTACAATCAGTGCTGTACTTATTTTGTCTGAGTATAGTTTCTTGAATTCTTCAAAGCCGGATGTGTTGTCTGCCCTTGAGCTTTTGACCTCAATGGCCACAAGTTTTTGACCTTTTTTCAGCACATAGTCACATTCTTGCTTTCTCTCGTTTCTCCAATATAACAGCTCAAAACCATCTAGAATAGAATGGTTTGCCAGATGTGCTCCTACAGATGATTCTACCTGCCGTCCCCATTCGGTAGGGTTTGTTCTCGCCTGGTCAAAAGAAAATTGTGCGTATCGGTTTCTGAATCCGCTGTTGTAAACCTGCATCTTCGGTATGGAGTTCTTTTCTCTTATCGCAGAGGGAGCATATTTCTGAAGAGGCTTGACGGTCATTGTCTGGTCAAGGATATTCAGATATGTCTTAATCGTAGGAACCGTTCCTTTATTCAGGGAACTCTGCATCTTTGTCAATGATAACTCTTTGGCTGATTCTATGCAGGCAAGTTCAAAGACCTGTCTCAAGAGGGCGGAATTCCTTATTTCTTCTATTTCAACGATATCCCGGGCAAGGATAGGGGAGATAATGGAATCTTCTATCAGATTATGCCAGCGGTTCTCATCGCTAACGGTATCGGCGAGCCCGGGAAATCCTCCAAAATACACATATTGGTCAATTGAAAACCCAAAAGCGTCCCGCATTTCGGTCCAGTCCCAGTATCCCATTTTTATTGTCTCGAAACGTCCCGCCAGGGACTCTTCCAAACCTTTCTGCAGCAGTACTCTGGAAGAACCAAGAAGAATAACCTTGAGGTTTCTTCCATCTCTTGTGTCGGAATCCCATTCTTTCTTGACCTGCTCGCTCCAGTTTTCTATTTTCTGAATTTCGTCGATGACAAGAATCCTCTCTTTTTCCTGACGGAGATCCATTTTAATTCTTTCCTCTTGCCAGCGGTTGGGGATCCAGGAATTGTCGTAGCGGTTAACAGCATCCGCGGCAAATATATCGCAAGGCACTTTCAGGTCTGATGCAAACTGGCCTACCATAGTAGATTTACCTACCTGCCTTGGCCCCATCACTATCTGAATTCTTTTTCTTGGCTCGGCCATCCGCTTATGGAGAATAGCCAGATGTAGTCTTTTGTAAAGCATATTTGTAAAATCTGTCTTGCAAATTTATAAAATATATTTTACAAAATCACAAAATTCGCTTCTCGGCGGATATGCATCCGAGAAATTAATGCTATCTTGCACATAGTCACAATATAATAGCAATGAAACAGCTTTTATTCATAAACGCTGGCGATAGGCTTGCATGTAAGATCTTCCTGTGCGCCCTCCTTGCTTTCTTTTTCTGTTCCGCTTACGCCCAGAAGGGCCACGGGGTCTGCTATGGCTGTTGGATAGGGGCTTTATACGTTGAGAATGGAGTGGGCACAAAAAAAGCGTATCCATTCCGAATACGCTTTTTTTCAGTTGCTTGCAAATATTATTCTGCAGGAGCCTCTTCAGTTGCCTCTTGAGCTGCATCCTTAAGAGCGTCTCCCAGATTCTCGAGAGCCTCGTTTACTTTCTCTTCGCTAAGTCCGGTTGCAACTTCAGTTAAAATGCTCTTGTACTTAGGAATAGTACGGAACTGATAAATGCATACAGAACCTACTGCAAGAATTACAGCGATAAGAGCCAAACCCTTGTTCTTCTTGTTGCCGAAGCATCCAATAAGACCAAAAATCAAAGCCAGAACAGCAAGGATCCAAGTCAGCCAACCTGTAAGAAGGAAGAAGCTGAATACAACAGCGAGGATACCGAGGATAAAACCAGCTACTGCAAGGCCGTTACCTTTTTTTGTAGTTTCAGTCATAGTTTTTTACACTTATGCGTGTCGTGCGCAACTTTTTAGGTTATACTTGATTGAATTAATTGTTTTTCTACGCAGTTTGAGCAAATATACGAAAAAATTCTTTCCGCAGCAATTAAAACTGCCTCGAAACAAGCCCGGAAGCGAATTTTTCCAGCTGTGCTTTTTGGGCGGAAGAGAGGCTTGTCTTTTCTAACTCGCTGATAGCCTGATTGTAATATGCGTTAATCGCTTCTTCTGCAAGAGTGTCTATGCTGAGGCTCCGGTAGAATGCTTTTACGGCCTCAATCTTAGCATTTTCTTCACTTTCTCCCATGGCAAGGAGTTCTTCCAGGGTGCGGATGGAGTCCGCATCTTTCTTCAGGGCCTCTTCCCGGCATTTGATGAGTAGCCAGGTTTTCTTGTTGTTGAGGATGTCTCCGCCGATTTTCTTTCCGAAGACCTTCTCGTCTCCGAAGCTGTCCAGATAGTCGTCCTGGATCTGGAAGGCAAGGCCCAGCTGGAAGCCGAAATCGTAAATCTGCTGGCTGAGGTTGCGGTTCGCTCCGGCTATGAGTGCACCTATGGATGCGGCGCAGGCAATGAGGACACCGGTCTTGAGGCCGATCATAGTCATATAGTCCTCCATTGGAACGTTGTCCATGGTCTCGAAGTTCATATCCATCTGCTGCCCTTCGCAAACCTCGAGCGCGGTCTTGGTGAAGAGGTCGTGGACGGCCTTCAGGCAATGCTCCGGCGCGGCGTTGAGGAGCTGGTAGGAAGAAATGCACATTGCATCTCCGGAAAGGATGGCGGTGTTGTTGTCCCACTTCTTGTAAACCGTTGGCATTCCGCGGCGTATGTCTGCCTTGTCCATAATGTCGTCGTGGATAAGGGTGAAGCTGTGGAACACCTCCAGGGCCATCGCTGGAGAAAGAATATGCTCGGCGATGTCATCGCTGAAGAGATTGTAGGCGGTCAGGCAGAATCTCGGCCTGAGCCGCTTTCCGCCGATATCCAGCATATATTTCAAAGGGGCGTAAAGTCCGCGAGGCTCTTCCGGCCAGTTAAGGCGGGAGATTTCATCGTCGATGATCTTGTAGATTTCTTCCAGTTGAAGCATAGGGTTGTTGTTTTCTCTGCCGCGCGTGCAGGTGTTCATCAATAGCAAATGTAACAATTATATGTATTTGTAGCAATTCGCGGCTGCAAGGTGTCTGCGTTTACGCTTCATTTGCTTAAATTTGGGCGTTCAAATTATGAAGGCTAAAAACTCTAAGGGAAAGGATAAGATACGTTCCGGTGCTGTTACTCAGACAGTGTTGAATGAAGACGTTTCCGCGGCTGAAGTCTCGGGACGGCTTTCAGAGGCCAGAGTCTCAAGGCAGGTTTCCGGAACCGGCGGCTCTGGGAGTGCCGTTGTTGTCAAGCACACGGGGAGCCACTATCTGCTGTCCAGACTGCCGGAATGGAATCCGTTCCTTGCGGTGGTCAGGGGAAAGCTGCGCCTGAAGGGAAGCACCTCCACCAATCCGATTGCAGTAGGGGATGTTGTTGACTATCAGGAGGACAGCACGGGGAGCTTTACCATCACGGGCATTCACGACCGCCGCAATTGCATCGTGCGCAAATCCCAGAACCTTTCCCGCCAGAACCACGTAATAGCCGCCAACATAGACAGGGTTTTCCTTACCGTTACGCTCCGCGATCCTGAAGTCAAGCTCCAGTTCGTGGACCGATTCCTTGTTACCTGTGAGGCTTACGGTGTTCCTGTTACGATTCTTCTGAACAAGGCGGACCTTTATCGCGGAGAAGAAGGTTCCGAGAGCCTGGCGGACGAGGATCTTGCCCAGATGGCGGCAGGTTTCGTGCAGATTTACTCCCAGGCCGGATATCAAGTTCTGGAAACATCTGTCAAGACTGGCTACAACATCGGGGTTCTCAAGGAAATGTGCAAGGACAAGGTTGTGCTATTCAGCGGCCAGAGCGGAGTGGGCAAAAGTTCCCTGGTAAACGCCCTGGACCCGAGCTTGAACCTCAAGACCGCAGAGATATCCCAGGCCCATCTCCAGGGCAGGCATACCACCACTTTCTACCAGATGCATCCGCTCTCCTGCGGGGGCTTTGTGGTTGACACTCCGGGCATTAGGGGCTTCGGCCTGGTGGACTTCAAGAAGGAGGAGCTCAGCAACTATTTCCCTGAGATGCTGAGGGTTGAGGACAATTGCCGGTTTGTTCCGTGCACGCACACGCACGAGCCGGGCTGTGCCGTGAAGGCTGCCGTGGAATCCGGGGAAATTTCTCCTCTGCGATACTCTTCCTACCTGGCCATGCTGGAGGACGACGGCAAATACCGAGAGGGTGACGAGTAATACGGCTATGCAGAAGCATGCAGTGTACCGGTGACACCACGGATGGACCACCGGTACCGCGAAATGGGTGTTTCAGCATACCAGTGACACCGGGCATGGACCACCGGTATTGCATTTGGGGCGGAACTGATACCGGTGACACCACGGATGGACCACCGGTGCAGTTTGAAGGAAGTGGAAAGATCTCCGTTAAAACACATGAACAGCAGTTCTCTGATAAAAGACATGAACCGCAAGGTGCTGCGGTTGGCAATACCGAGCATCCTCGCCAACATCACCGTTCCGCTGGTTGGAATGGTGGACGTGGGCGTTGTGGGGCATATTGGAGATGCCGTTGCCATTGGCGGAATGGCCATTTCCACGATGCTTTTCGACCTGCTGTACTGGAACATGGGCTTCCTGCGTGTGGGAACGGGAGGAATGGTAGCCCAGGCCCTGGGCCGCAGAGACCTGAAGGACGTGATGAAGATCTTCACCCAGGGAATCGGCACGGCTCTTTCCATTGCTCTGATAATATTCGCGATACAGTATCTCTACATAGACATAGCCCTGGGTTTTATTAACTGCTCACCGCAGGTTGCGGACTATGCCCGGCAATATTACTTCATAAGGATCTGGGCGGCTCCAGCCACCCTTTCACTGTTCGTGTTCAAGGGCTTTTTCATCGGAATGCAGAACGCCATCAGCCCTATGATAGCGGATATAACGGTGAATGTTGCAAACCTTGGGCTCTGCCTGCTGTTTGCCGTGAAGTTCGGCCTGGGCTTCAAGGGCATCGCCTGGGCGGTCTTTACCGCGCAGTACACGGGCCTCATCCTCTGTATCGCGATATTCCTCATCTATTACAGGAAACTGTTCAAATACTCCAACCTTAAGGAATCGCTGAGGCTAAAGGACCTTGGAAAATTCTTCTCGGTTAACGGCAACCTTTTCATCCGCAGCATCTGCTTCCTGTTTATCTATGTGGGATTCACCTCTCTGTCTGCAAACTACGGAGATACCCAGTTGGCCGTGGGCACTATCATAATGAAGCTGCTGATGCTCTTCTCTTTCTTCATCGACGGGTTTGCCTACGCAGGAGAGGCCCTTTCCGGAAAGTACATCGGAGCCAAGGACGGCCCGCTGCTGAGACTTTCCGTGAAGGTGATTTTCCGCTGGTGCCTGTGGATAGCGATTGCCTCCACCATTATCTACGTCATTGGCGGCAAGTGGATGTTCTCCCTGATGACAGACAAGGCGGATGTCATCAGGGCTGCCCTTCCGTTCCTGGTCTGGCTCTGGGTGATGCCGGCCCTCAGCACTCAGGCTTTTGTCTGGGACGGCATCTATGTGGGCGCTACTGCCACAAGGCATATCATGCTCGGCATGATCCTAGCCGCCATCGCCTTCTTTGCCTCGTACTACGCCCTCAAACCTCTCTGGGGCATCCAGGCCCTCTACGCCGCTTATATGGCCCACATAATCGTCCGCAGCCTCTGGATGCATGCTTTCCGCCACCGGGCCGTCTTCTCCAAAGTCTAAGAACACACCTCAATCGCGCTCCCCGAAATCGTTCCCGGCATTCGGTTTTTTGGAGCACTGAGCGCATTCTTCCAGTCCACACAGGCCTTTCCTGCCAAAACGTACAAGGTCGTACACAAGGCAACCGACCGTGAACACTTTCCCTGCCAAAACGTGCAAGGTCGTACACAAAGCATCCAACCGTGAACACGTTCCCTTCTTTCAAATGCTCTCACCGTCCCAATCTATGTGTCGGTGGGGTAAGTACGCGTGGAAATGTTCCTGTCGTCCGTGTTTTAGGGCCGACGGGATCAAAAACGGCCAAAAATGTTCCTGTCGTCCGGTTTTGGGTGCCGACAGGAACAGCGGCGGGTCCGGGGCAAGGCAAAACTGTGCGGAAAGCTTCCGTTTTGCATATTGGGTGGTGGATAATTGCTTGAGAACCATCCTTCTAAAGATGTAATCCTGCGCTGTTTTTGCCGTAGGGTTATATGGATATATCTCTGATATACAAAGCTTTGGCTACCACCTCTTGCTGGTGAGTTCCGGGGGTGACTACTACTGTCCGAAGGTGGGGGCCGGACCTATGGGGGGCGGTTTCGGAGCGTTTTGCATCGCGGAGGAAAAGTTGTGGAAAAAATTGGTGGAAGAGGGAGAGAATCTCGCGGGGGATGATTATATTTGTGGGCGGAAAATTTACGCTTTATGCAAAAACGCAACTTATTATCGATCTCTGACCTCAGCAAGGAAGAGATTCTGGCACTTCTCAAGCGTGCCAAGGAATTTGAAAAGAACCCCAATCAGCATCTTTTAGACGGCAAGGTTGTGGGTTCTTTATTTTTTGAGCCATCCACCCGTACTCGTCTCAGCTTTGAGACTGCCGTAAACCGCCTGGGAGGGCGTGTGATCGGCTTCAGCGATGCCCGCACAAGCAGCCAGTCCAAG
>JAFYZX010000075.1 GCA_017548505.1 Bacteroidales bacterium
CCTCCTTTTTCTTGTAGGAGTAATCGAAATACCCTAACCCGTCGGCCAGATGCAGGCGGATTTCGGTATTCAGGGAACTGTTGGCTATCATCTGAAGATATAGCTGTATCTGGTCCGGATAAGGCCAGTTCTTTACGGCTATGGCGTGAAGGACTCTTCTGGCGGTTTCCGTGTGGGTGTCTGTCAGGATCATCAGCTCTGTCCGTTTGTGTTTCTGCCCGGCTTCCACAGCCTTCTTGACTTCGGAGCAAAGTTTTGCATTTTGTTTTGTCGGGGAAGTTGCCAGAACACTGTCTACAATCTGTGGCGGCATCAAGCCCAATGCTTCTCCCGTGAACTGCCTGCACCTTGCACGCCTCAGTTTGATGTTGGTATTCATAGTCTCTATCAACGCCTGGCAAAGGACCGGATTGGAATAAAACAGTTCTATTACAGCCGTATGGCGAACCACAAACTCCGCATTGCTCTGCAATCCGAATCTGAACATATTGAGCAAATCTTCGGAAACTTCAGGGCTGTAACCTCTGCCGAACATTTCATAAACCTGCATTATATACTCAAGACTGACGCTCGGAGAAATTGTTTTCAGGCTCCTTTGGACAATTTCAGACGAGGACAGTTTCCCCATTGCCTGCAGACAGTTTACGGCAACGCAGGAAAGAGAGTTGTTACGGCTGCCTTCTGCCTGTGGCGGAAGTCCCCTTTCAAGGCAGACCGTCCAGTACGGCTCATCCTCTGCTTTAAGGACAGTCTGGTCTTTCAGGTCATAATCATAGCAGGAGGCAAAATGGAAAGTAGGGTCGCCGATGATGTTTCTCTCAAGCAGTGGTGCCAACCTGTGATATTCCCCCACCCGGGCGCCGCCATAGATAATTCCCATATAGCGGCTCATCCACTCGTCCTGCCAGCTGTTTATGCTCACTGCCTGAACAGCAAGGACATTTCCTTTGGAAAAAAGAAACGCTCCCGCTATATCTTTTCCCCGATGAAGGGCTCCGTTAAAACACGAATTCAGAATTACATAATTCATCTGTACAGGAAGAGTGCGGATCCTATCTTCGGTAATCTTCCAATCACCCTTACCCAAAAAACCTGGTTGCATTTCTCCATAGTTCCCGTGCCCTCTGTAATAGAAAATACTGAAACGGTTATTTTTCAACGATTTAAGCAGGTTATCCGTAACAGGCTCATAGTCCTTGGAAAAATCGACCGAAAGAAGCCTTGAAGGATATTCCAGGAAAGGTATCTGGTCTTTAAGCATTTCAATCACACCGGAGCGTGCCTGGGGATCTTCTCCCTCGCTAAGCGCTCCTCTGCTCAGAAGCATATCCCGCATCTTTGGAGGATTCAGATGAGCGGCTGCCGCCCTGGCAAGAAAATCGCCGATGGCCTTGTACTTGTCTCCTCCGATTCCAGCGGGGTACATTATCCTTCCGCTGTAGAAATCAGGGGCAAGATACTGCCTGCTTTCGGGTTTCAGATTATAGAAGAAAAGCTCTCTGCCGTCCGCCCCGCTTACGCGCTTTGACTTTGAAATAAACTCGAACTCCAGGCCCAGGTCATCGTAGAACCTGTCTGACGGCACGGAAGAGCGGCCTTTTTCAAACAGGTTCTCGTTCATCTTGAACCTTCTGGTCATATTCTGGGCGTTCCTTACCATTACCACCGGAATGTCGCCCACAAGCACGATTCCCTCAAAGTTCTTCTGGTTTGCCAGATAGACCTTTCTGATTTCCTCTCTCACCTGGTCCGGATTCTCCCAGTCTCCACTTATGATGTATGCGTCCAGCCCGTCTTTTGAAAGCGCATCGCGATACTCAAATACATTGTTCTTGACCTTGGAAAAAGTCTTGCTGTCTATTACTATGGCAAACTTGGCCCCGTTGTCAGAGACAGGTTCTTCAATGGTAACATTCTGCGCCGAAAGAGGTGTTGCCGCCAACAGCAGGGCAACCGTCAGTATCAAAAAAGGAAAGCGTTTCATAAGCATCAAATATAGGGATTTTTTGGAGATAGGGCTATGGTATCTTGCAACGATTTAATTTTCAACGATATACAAAAAGCACTCCCCGCTTTTCAGGGAGTGCTTTTAGCATCTTGCTGAAGTTCAGCGCATTGCGGAGCACTATAGCCCCGCGCCGCGCCGTTACTTCAGGCGGTTGATGGTCTGTTCAAGTTCTGCCTTGAGCTCAGGCTCGAGGTCTGAATTCTCGGCGAGAATCTTCTGGCAGCCGTCAATCACCTCCTGCTTTCTGTAAGAGTAGATGTACCATCCAAGGGCCTCAGCCATGTTAAGGCGGATTTCCAGAGGATTCTCCTTGTCTGCCACAAGAGCCAGGAACTCAGGAATGGCCTCGTGGAGGTTATAATTTCTGGTCATGCGGATGTCAGAAACTCTTTCCTTGTCCTTGCCGCTCTTGTTGAGAATAGACTCAACGGTCTTGTTGTATCTCTTCTCGTTCTTGTTTATAGCAGTTTCAACCTCCTTGATTACCTCGTCATTGTCCAGGTAAGTCATAGTCGGCTTAACTTTCTCAAACGCTTCCCTAAGAGCTTGATGCTTTATGTTAAGGAAATTGGTTGAGATGTTGTAGTTGACTCTCTTGGCCTCTGGATAGTTTACGAACACGTCAAGCATGGTTTCAAAGACTCTAGGGTCTCCGTTTCTTCCGCAAAGGTCTGCGGCACGCCTTCTGACAACTTCATAGCGGTCCTTGAGGCCGAGCTTGAGGGCCTCTACAAAGTGGTCGTTGTCCATCCTGGAAAGAAGGGTGAGGCATTCCATCCTGACTGTTCCGAACTTGGAGTCCTTCATCTTCTGGAGAATCTCCTCGGATGAAATCTGGTTCAGATCCCTCAGCATGCGCATCGCAACGTTCTGGACTGCCGGATAAGGGTTGTCCAGCTGGCTTCTCCAGTAGGCGGCGTTGGTGCGGTTGGCAGCAATAACGCCCTTGAAGTCGAAATCGGCACCGCTCTTGAAGTGGAATGTAGGGTCGCCGATCAGGTGGCCTTCCAGGGTGGCTACAAGGCGGTTGTATTCACCTACCCTGGCTCCCAGGGAGATGATACCCACACACTCGTAGGTCCACTTGTCCTGCAGCACGTTTACGGTGTTGCCTTGGCAGGCTACTGTTCTACCGTTTCCGAAGATGTAGTAGCCGCTGATGTTGCCCTTGCGGTGGAAACTTCCGTTGTAGCAGGCGTTGAACATCACGAAGTAAGGCTGAGGGTTGAAGCCCTTCAGGTCCTTAAGGTCGATGATGATGAGCCTGCGGTCTTCCTTGGCCTTGGCGGCAGCTTCCTTCCTTTCTTCAGGAGTCATGTTCTGGGTCTTCCACCAGTCCTCGAAGAACTTAGGAGTTACGTGGAAATCGGTGCACAAGGTGTCGATGAGCCTCTTAGCGTATGCGTTGGCATCCTCGTCGCTCATTCCGGCCTTCTTCCGCTTGGCAACTTCCTTGGAAAGGATGTCGTATGGACCCGGATCCCATCCCCAGCCGTGGCGGTACTTGTTCACGTAATCCTGCGGAGTTTCCTGGGCAGGAAGCTCGGAGATGTGCTGCTTGTCGATGCTGCCGTGCTCGTTGAAGAAGATGGCGTCCACCTCAGGCCTCTGAAGCTCGTCGAACAGACGGTACTTCATATAGTCCTCGTGGCGGAAGTTGAGTTGCTTGAGGTTCCTTGAAGAATTCTTCACGAACTGGAAGTTCTCCTCCAGGGTGATGCTCTCGTCCTTCCAGGTAATCAGACAGTCCGAGTTGTAGCCGTGGCCGGCGAAAGTCACGATGTTGTCGAGGTCCTCGCCCAGCTTCTTTGTGTTTACAACTTTCTCGAGGAAGATTCCGATGGCCTCGTACTTGTCTCCTCCAAGCTCTGCCGGATACTTGATCCTGGCGGAGTAGTATGTAGGATTAAGAGTTTGAGGGCAATCGGTCTTGAGGGCATAGTAGAAGAAATCGGTATCCACGCTGTCTCTCTTGAGATATTCAAAGTCAAGGTCGAGACAGTCATAGAAACGGTCGCTTCCGACACTGGACTCGTTCCAGTCGAACTTGTCCTCATCCATCTTGAAGGCGGTAGTCATGTGCTGGGCGTTGCGCACCATGGCAACAGGAATGTCACCGATGAGCACAATTCCCTCGAAGTTCTTTGCCTTCTTGTAGAGTTTCTTGAGTTCTTCGCGAACCTGCATAGGGTTTCCCCAGTCTCCACGGAGGATGTAGGTCTTCAGGCCGTCATCCTGCAGAGCATCGCGATATGCGTAAACCTGAGCCTTGCAGGCCTCGTAAGTTCCGTTGTCGATGACGATTGCAAAGGTGTTGCCCTTCTTGGAAGTTGGCTTTTCAAGCTTTATGTTCTGGGCGGTTACAGTTGCTGCGAGGCAAACTGAAATAATTGCTAAAAGTATTCTTTTCATATCTGCCTCCTTTTACTTTTTGGAACTTAAACGGGTTACTGCACCGATCAGGGCCGGACGCATCTGGTCAGGAGTCTTGCTGTCGGCAAGAAGCTTCTTGCAGGAATCGATGATGTCCTGCTTGCGGTAAGAGAGCCTCCACCATGCAAGGGACTCGGCCATAAGCGTACGGATGAACACATCGTCATCAGGATCTTCCATCACCTTCAGGCACTGGTCGAGATTCTGATGGTAAGGGCGGTTCCTCAGGAACTGGATGTATGAAACCCTGTATCCGCTCTTCTTGCCCTTGTCCGTGATGCTCTCGATGGAAGACTTGCCAGGATTGTCCTTTACCAGTGTCAGCAAAGCGTTTCTGTCCTTGTCCGCATTGTAGTAGCGGCGGTCCTGGAAGTAATTGTTGATAGCGTCTTCCGCCTTTGCCTCATCATAGCAGAGCAAAGCCTGAGTGCCCTGGAAGACAACTCTCGTGGCGTGGATGTCGTTCACGTATTCGCCCACCAGATAAGGCAGGAACTGCTCGTCGCCGATCTGTCCCATACGGGTTACCGCGATTCGGCGGATGTACTCGAAGCTGTCCGTGGCGGCAAGCTTGAGAGCCTCGCGGTAGTTGTTGTCGTTGATTCTTTCCAGAAGCCTCAGGGAATTGTACCTTACGACTGCGTAAGGAGATTCCTTGAACTTGCTCAGGAGAATGTCTGAAATGCCAGGATAGTCGCCCTCGAAGAGTTTGATTTCGGCCATGTTCTGGATCTCGGGATTCTCGTCGTCCAGGCGGCCTGCCCAGTAGGCATTGTCCTTTATAGGAATTACCTTGTTGAGGTCTTCGGCTCCTTCCTCAGCTGCAAAGTGGAATGTAGGGTCGCCGATCAGATGGCTCTCAAGAATGTTGATGTGCTGTGCCCATAGGCCAACCCTGACACCATCGCCGAGAAGGCCGAGAAGGTCGAAAGCGCTCTTGTCCTGGAGGACGTTCACGCTGTTTGCCCATCCGACCACGCAGTTGCCCTTAGCCATGATGAACTTGCCGGCAATGAAATCGTCGTGACGGTAGTCTCCGTTGTAGCAGGCGTCAAAGATCACCATCCTGGCATTAGGAGCTATATCGTTGATTTCCTCCAGGATTATTCCTTCCTGAAGATCTTTCAGCGAGTCGGCGGCTATTGCCTTAGGGTCCTTGTAGTCCGCCATCCAGGTGGAGTCCAGTCCCCATTCGGCGAGCCTGCCCTTTATGCGGTCCGGGTTGCGGCGGGCCATGCTGCGGATGTAGGTGTGGAGATAGTCAGCCGGCTTCTGGTCTTCAGGAGCACCGGAAAGATACATCCTGAACCAGTCTCCGTGCTCGTGGAATACCATGAAGTCCACGTCCGGACGGCGAAGTTCCTTGATAACGTATGGCTTCATGTAGTCCGCCATGGAGTAGCGCAGATAACGGGCCTCTCCGTCTTTCTTGAAGATGTCTCCGAACTGCTCGTTTACAATCTGCTGCTCGGCTCTCCAGGCCGTGATGGAATTGGAGTATGAGCCGTGGCCGGTGTAGGAAACGAACTGGTCGAACCTGTTGTTTGCCTTATGCTCCCTTACGGCCTTCTCCAGATATGCGGCAATCTGCTTGCAGCCGCAACCGTTGCTCTTCTGAGGACGGATTCTGGCGGAGTAGATATCGCACTCGATGTAAGGATTGCTGTCGGGAGCAAGTTCATAGAAGTGGTGCAGTCCCTTGGTGGAATCTGCAATCTTGTTGAACTTGAGGTCAAAGTCATCGTAGAAACGGTCGGAAGGAACAGCCACATCCTCCAGAGGATACTTCCTCTCGTCCATCTTGTAGGCGGAGGTCATGTACTGCGCCTTCATGATCATTGCGACAGGCACGTCGCCGATGAAAACGGTTCCCTCCAGGTTGTTCTCCTTATAGAGTTTCTGCAGCACTTCCTTCACCTGCTCAGGGCTCTCCCACTTGGCCGATACAATGAATGTAGGAAGGCCTTCCGACTCGATGGTCTTCTTGTACTCAGCGACCTGCGGAGCGCATTTTTGGAGCGTATGGCTGTCTATGATTACGGCAAAGGATGTCTTGCCATCTACCGACGGCTTCTCCACAGTCTGTGCCCTGAGGCCTGCGGAAAAGAGCGCCAGCAGCAATAAAACGGTCAATTTTCTTATCATTTCTTTGGTTCTTGATTTTAAAATTGATCTTTTACCATTAAAAAGGGGCCGGCCAAGACGGTCAGCCCCCTTTAACGGCATTGGTTGTTAGAAGGTCAGACCAACCTTGATGGTAAGGAGATTCCTCTTGTTGAAGATGCTCTTCTCCTGGTCTGCTCCGTGATAAGGGCTCAGGAACGGGAACTTCTTCACAGCTGCTCCCCAGGTGGTGTTGTCTCCGTTAGGCTTGATGTTGGAATAGCCAAGGCTTACGAACAGCGTAGACAGGCTCTTCAGTCCGCTGAAGCTGTAGGTAATGTTGAAACCCCACTTGGTGTAGTCTGAACTCTGCCAGATGAAGTCCATCAGGGCGAAGTCTGTGAAGGCCTTGTTGTCTTCCTTTACTCCACCGTAATCGAACACACTCTTTGAAACGTTGTTTATGCCACCGTTAACATTGAAATTGAACGCATTCTGGGAGTCAATAACCAGGTTGTAGGTAACGTCTGCTCCAAAGAAGAAGTTGTTGATCTGCTTGTGAGTCTCAGGAACATAGTATGTAAACTCGTCCTTTGCGCTAACCGCATTGACACCGAACTTCCAGGAGTATGCATCACCCTCGGCGATCAGGTAGTCCAGGTTGAAGTTGTGAGACTTCTTCAGGAACTGTGAGCGCTCGAATTTTGCATCGGTGATGTAGCTCTGGATCTCGTAGGTGTTGTCGTATGTCTGGAAGTACTCGATACCTCTGAGGTCGTTGTTGTTGTACCTGTAACGGAAGAATACGCGGTCCTTCTCGGTAGCGTTGTACTGTGCCGCGAAGTTAACTCCCCATACGGTCTTCTTAACGGTACCGCTCATCTGAGGCTTGGTGTAGTTGCACAGAACGTCCTCAACCCTGTAGAGATAGTCTCCTGAAAGCAAGAACTTAACCTTGTCGTTCTTGAAGCTGTACTGGAGGCTTCCGCCCAGAGCGTTGGCGTTGTAGTTACGCAGCTTGTTGATTCCAGCGAAGGAAGCGATAACTCCATCGTTGAAGAATCCGGGAGCAACCATTTCCCAACCTTTCTGGTCGTGGAGATGGTTAACGTTCTCAGGAGATCCGTCCTCACGGTAGCTGGTGTAGTGGAACACTGCTCCCAGAGCGTTGTTAGGATTGAACTCCCAAGCGATTGACGGCATAACGTTCAGGTCTGAAACCCTGGTCAGAGGACGAGGGTCCAGCTGCTTGGCGGCAATGGCTGCCTTGTAGCCTCCTGTGATACCTATGATCAGGTGATCGTTGATAAGGCGCGGGAAGCCAACCTTGAAACTCATGTCGTATGTCTGGTTCTTCCACTTGCTCACGTTCTCGTCAGCAACGAAGAAAGGCATGTCGCGAGTAGGATCTGCGAGGGTGGCATTCCATTTTGCCCCGGAAATATCATCTCTGGTGTAAGTAAAATCACCCCAGAGGAACATACCGCTTACATTCTTGTAGATTCCACCACCGTCTGTGTGGAACTTTAGGGACTTGATCTCCTCTCCAACCCTCATAGGCTTGAAGTTACCCTTGGTGTAGTCGTAACCGGCGTATGCGTTAGCCATCTGAGCGGGTGCGTCTATCATACCTCCGGCAGCATTTTCCGTGTTGTTAAGCCAGATGCTCTCCAGTTTTGCCCTCTCGATGGAGGCATTGGATCCTGTCTGGGCTATGGCCAGGAAACCGGTAAACAAAGCCGGAACCAATATGGCCGCTATCTTGAATATCTTGTTTTTCATAACAATCATCTTTTAGGCGTTACTATTTGTACCAAGTCCAGGATGGAACCTTCTCGCCGTTACGGCGGATGGCAGGCTTGTCGTTGATCTGGAAGTCATCGGTAGAGTTGTTGGTATCCTGGTATTTAGGAGTACCGTCGCTTCTCTTTTCGGTAACCTTTCTGGAAACAGTTTTTCCAATGTAGGTTGCACCTACGGAAGTACCTCCGGCATCCACGAAGCCAGGGATTCTCTTCATGTGCATAGCGCTCATGTTGGTAAGAAGCTCTACACCGTCAAGAATCCAGTCTGCAGGAATCTTGGCGTACTTCTGAGTCTTTCCAACCTCACTCTGATAGTGGGCGGCATCCTTGTAGTAAGCCTCGTCCACGGTTGTTCCGGCAGGAGCCTTGTAAACGCAGAATGCTGCACCGAATACTGAGGTCAGCCACTGCATGCTGTTCCACGATGTGTAGAATATGCAGGTCAGGTTAGGAACATCCGGATTGTAACGGGATGCGTTTCCGGTCCAGGTCTGGAAGTCTGCCATAGAGTTATCGTAAGAGTTCGGATTGTTGGTCCTGTGGTCTCTTGGCTCCTGAGCCACTACAACACTCTCGCCCGGCAGTACAGGATAGTCCGTTCCGGTTCCAGGGAACTGCCAAACCATCATACTGTAAACATAGTTTCCGTCTCCGTCCTCATCAGGCCAGGTCGGGAGGTTTGCAGTAGCGATGTTCGGATGAAGCTGGGCAAAGCATACGCCGTCCAGATAGAATACCTGATCGGAGTTATTGGTGAACTGATAGGTCTGATCCCTGAAATAGTAGCTTGCTATACCGCAGTAGTAAATTTCACTGATACAGAAAGATCCAACCTTTGCGGGACGTACCACCAGACGGAATTTCTCGTCTGTGTTGGCCTGCTCCGGAGTTACATCCTCGAATACGGAGATGCTCGGAACGTTTCCGTTGATGAAGTACTGGTAACCGTCGTGGGTTGCCCTACCGGTTACGCTTATGGAGTAAACACCCGGCTCGATTTCCAGAGTGGCGATACTGTTGGCTCCTGTGATTCCCTTAAATACCTGTCCGGTCTTTACGTTGGTGAAAGTCACCTCTACACCGGCAGTGGAGAAATTAGGATCCGGAGTAATGGAACCGCCCTTAGGAATGAAGCCCGTTGCAGCGCACACTTTGTAGGATACGCTGATGGGTTCTATTTTCTCAACGTCTTTCACGTCTTCCATCATGTCGATACATGAAGCAAGTACAAAGGAGAGAACGGCCGCTAATAATATTGTGTATATCTTTTTCATAATAACCTTCTCTTAAACGTTATTTAATTCGTGCGGTCAACTGCAAGCCGAAGAAGAAGACGTTGGAATTTCGCCGCTCTTTGCTTCCAGGGCTCTTGACCAGAGACTGGAGAGGTGTAGAGCGGAACATGTTGTTTGCGAAGAACGAAACGTCAAAGTTCTTGAACTGCTTGGTGACATTCACATTGATACAGAGAACTGGGTTGTAGGAAGGCTCGATTTGCCTTCTGTTCTTGGCAACGGCACCGTTGGTCTCGTTGCGGAGGATAGGCAGCCATTTGTCATAATCCGGGTTGGTAGGATTTGCCCATTCAGGATTGAAGTCGTGAACCTGGCCGTCAGCAATGGAGAGATACTTCACAGGTATTGTGTCGCAGGCTCCGTATGTGATCCAGCTCTTCTCTCTCCAGTTAACATTGGCTGTCAGGGAGATAACGAAACCGATCTTTGGAATGTTGTGGGTCACGATGAGGTTGGTGATAAGGTTCTGCTCGCGGCTGATACCGGAAGATATCTTGGACTCGTAGATACCCATGTCGGCCTCTTCGCTGCCGTTCTTGCTGTACCAAACCCAGCCGTTGTTCCAGCCCTTGTAATCGTAGAACTCACCGTTAACCAGGAAGCTGGTGCGGATGGCATTGATTCTTCCGAAGTCGATCACGAACTCGACACCCTTCTGCTCGGATGAGCGGTTGTTGGCAGGAGTTGTGTACTGGAGGAATATCTTGCCATCGTTCTCCAGGGTAAGTGCAGGCAGGCTTCCGTCTGCAGGATAAGTGTCAACCTTGTATCTGAGGAACGGAGCATATCCGTAGTCGTTCAGGCCTTTTGAGAAGGTGTATCCGTTGTGTGTCCAGTCCTTGTAGCCGGTAACGGAAACTCTAACCTTCTTGATTCTGAAGTCAAATCCTATCTCGGCCTTCTTCTGCTTTGCAAGCTGGAGACCGTCGTTCTTGATGTCGTAAACGTGGGTTGTGATCAACTGGAACTTCTGTCCGTCCGGAACGGTAGTGGACAGGGAGTTGTTGAAGTTCACGATATCGAAGTACGCGTTGTCCGGATAAACGTAAGCCATTGAAGGAGCCATAACGCTCACACCGTAACCTCCACGGATGCTGAATACACCAGGAACAATGTCCATGGATGCGTTGACTCTAGGAGAGAATGCGTCTGAAACATCCCAAACCTTGTCGTAACGCACACCGGCTACAACCTTGAACTCGCCGCCGCCCCAAAGAGGGAAGCGGAAGTCTTCCTGGGCGTAAACACCCAGCTTGTTCATGAACGGAATGTCCTTGTAAGGCCTTTCCCTCTGGGTTGCGAAACGGTATGAGACGGCGCGATAAGGAGGGTAGTCATAGTCGAAGACCTTACCCTTGCCCCTGTTGCCATCGTTGTGGAAGTCTGCTCCGAGGATGATGTGGTGGCTGGTCTTTCCGATATTTCCGGAGAAGTTGAGCATCAGTTTTGCGAATGTGTTGAGCTCCTTTCCGTAAACGTTGTACTCGTAAGTGTAGGAAGCAGGGGTAATCCAGCTCTTGTCGTTTGCGAGCTCATCGTCAGGGCCGAACCAGGTAAGAGGCTTTCCTGTGATGTCATAGATAATTTGTCCAGGACGGCTGGAAAGAACGGATCCGTCTATCTTGGAGTATGAATAAGGAACATCGGCATTGGTTCCCTGATCCTTAAAGTAGCTCCAGCGGTTGGTGTAGTTGAAGGATGCCGTGTACTTTATGTTCTTGAACCATCCGGAGTTGATCCTGATTTCTCCGTTATGGGTGATGCGGATTCCCTTGTCACGCCTGTTGCGGTACTCGAAATCTGTCTCGTCTTCAGGGTTAGGCTCTGCCTTCTCCTTTGTCCACAGGTAATTCAGGGCGGTGTTGGTGTAGAACTTGCCGCCGAAGAACGTGTTGGAATAAGCAATTCTTCCGGTTGACCTGTGATACTTGTCGTAACCTTCTCTAGGATCGGCCACAGAACGTGCATAGTCAACACCGTAGTTGATGAAACCGTTGCCTTCTCCAAGGCCGAAGCCGTGGGTTGCGCCAATTGCATAAACGTTAGGGTTTGTGTTGAACTTTATGGAAAGAGGCTCAACGCCGCTCTTTGCGTTTACGATAACAGTTCCTGAAGAAGCATTGCCGTATTCAACGGATGCGATACCCTGGATAACCTCAACACTCTCCACATTGTCTGTGGTGATGGTTCTGAGGTCGATACCGGTTGAAGGGCTCTGTCCGCCAGAACCCGGGTTGGCACCTCCGATAGCTGCTGACATTGTCTGCATGTTGGCGGCATTGGAAATAGGAGCACCATCCATGATGATGGCGGTTCCCATTGCGTTGGCACCACGGATAGACAGAGTCTTAACGCCCTGAAGGTCCGGTTTGAATGTACTTGATGTAATGTCAGCACCAGGAAGCAGGGCCATCACGTCTGCAAGTGAACTTGCCTGGATGTGCTCGATAGCTGTCCTGTTAATCTTTGAAGCCGTTGCTGCGCCGGCCTTGGAAACCTCAGCTGTAACGGTTACGTCGTCCAGACGGAAGTCCGCTACCCTGAGCTTGAAGTCATATACCTCCTTTGCTGCGGTAATCGTGACCTTGATATTCAAAGTCTCGTAACCCAGAGAGGCAACTATGACATCGTAAGTAGCAGGAGCTATGCCCTTGATGACATACTCTCCCTTCTCGTTGGCAACAGCGCTCATACCCGCACCCGGTATCTGAACCGTAGCGTAAGGAATAGGCGCTGAAGATCCATCGCTCACCTGCTCCGTGATGGTTCCCTTGATGGTAACCAACCCTTGGCGCTGGGCCCAAGAACTTCCGCTAAGCAGAAGCAGAGCCAAAGCCAGAAGCAGGCTGCTTGCTTTAAATTTAGTTTCCTTCATAGATTTAATATAATTGGTTTGATGAATTTTCCCCACTTTAATTCTTTCCAAATATAAGAAAATAATTTCAGTTTCTTTAATTTTATGTACCATAAAATCGGAAACCATTGCGTGAATATTCGCAAA
>JAFYZX010000012.1 GCA_017548505.1 Bacteroidales bacterium
CAGCGATTTGCTTGAGCAGGGTGTTGCTCCTTCCGAAGTCCTTCATCAGGTCACGCTTCCGGTTCTGGAGGTCTGTGAGGGTGGAATTGAGCTTTGCGCGCTTGTCTTTCATCTCCTGAGGAATGTCCTCGTCTTTCTTGTTCTTGGTGTCCTTGTCTATGAGGTCAAGGGCATCTTTAACGTTGGCTATCTGAGCTCTGAGGTCGTTGGCCTTTTCTTCGGTTGCCTCGTCTTTTTGTTTTATTATTTGCTTAACCAGAGGGTTTTCCACGTTGAGTTTGATTGTATAGGAATCAGGCATCTCACCGTAGAAATTAAGGCCTCCGCCCAGGGCGCTCATCTCCTTGTAACGCCTCATGAACTCGTTCTGGGTGAGAAGCATAGGGGCTGCGTTTTCTCCCATGTTCTCAGCCTGGAGGGTATATCTGCCTTCCTCCGGGAGAACTGCCGCGAAAGCATATTCAAGATCCAGTTCCTCGCCTTCCTTTAGAGTTGGTTTCTGGGTGTCTTCCTTCTTGATGAGGTTATCAATGCTGTCTGAATCCACGCGGGCGAACTTGCTGTCCTTGATCTTGGTTTCCAGCAGGTTGACAAAGTGGGCATCCAGCTGGCTGTCGAAGAGCAGAACCTGGTAGCCCTTGTTCTTGGCGGCCTCTATCCACTGGTACTGTTCAGTTTTGTCTGTAGCATAGAGGTAAACAACCTTCTTGTCCTTGTCTTTCTGGTCTTTTTCTATGAGTTTTCCAAAGTCCTCGTAGTTAAGGTATTTGTCATCAGTAGTCTTCATAAGGGCGAACTTCATAGCCCTTTCACAGAACTTCTCGTCGGTGAGCATACCATATTCTATGAAGAGTTTCAGGTTGTCCCATTTACTTTCGAATTCCTCTTTCTTATCCTTTGAGATTTCTTCCAGGCGGTCTGCCACTTTCTTTGTGATGTAGGTGGAAATCTTCTTTACGTTGGCGTCTTCCTGGAGGTAGCTTCTGGAAACGTTAAGAGGGATGTCCGGTGAATCAATTACGCCGTAAAGCAGGGTAAGGAACTCAGGCACTATGTTCTCCACCTGGTCCGTTACGAACATCTGGTTGCAGTAGAGCTGGATCCTGTCTTTGGATATATCCATACGGTCCTTGATCTTAGGGAAATAGAGGATACCGGTAAGGTTGAAAGGATAGTCCACGTTAAGGTGAATCCAGAACAGAGGATCTTCCTTCATAGGATAGAGCTTGCGGTAGAAATCCAGATATTGCTCATCTGTGATTTCACTCGGTGTCTTGGCCCAAAGCGGCTCGCTGTCATTGATTATCTTGTCCTTGTCCGTATCTACATACTTGCCGTCCTTCCACTCGGTCTCCTTGCCGAATGCAATCTTTACAGGCATGAACTTGCAGTATTTGTTAAGGAGCTCCTCAACTTTCTGTTTGGTGGCGAATTCCTTGCTGTCATCATCAAGATAAAGGGTTACGGTGGTTCCGCGGTCTTCCCTCTTGCACTCGTCCATAGTGAACTCAGGACTTCCGTCGCAGCTCCACTTTACTCCCTTGCTGCCTTCCTTGTAGCTCAGCGATTCGATTTCCACCTTCTTTGAAACCATGAAGGCAGAGTAGAATCCCAGGCCGAAATGGCCTATGATATTGTCCAGCTGGTCCTTGTATTTCTCCAGGAATTCCCCGGCGGAAGAGAAGGCTATCTGGTTGATGTACTTGTCTATTTCCTCGGATGTCATACCGATACCGCGGTCTGTAATGGAAAGAGTGTGCTTCTTTTCGTTAGCCTCTATGCGGATGGTATCGTCTCCGATTTCACCCTTGAAGTCTCCTTTGCCGGCTACGGCCTTGAGTTTCTGGGTTGCATCCACTGCGTTGGCTACCAGCTCCCTGAGGAATATCTCGTGATCCGAATACAGGAATTTCTTGATGACCGGGAATATGTTCTCTGTGGTTACCCCGATCTGTCCTTTTGTCTTTGCCATATTATTGAATTTTAAAGTTTCGTAAATAATAATACTCCCGATGGTGTTTCAATCTTTGTACCATCGGGAGTGGGGTGACAAATTGTCACTTATAGAGAACTTTGTTTTGGCCTATTTGCGTGATACTGAAGCTCCGCGGCTTCTTTCAAGAATTACCTTGTCCGGGTCTCCGATATAGATTAGATTTGAGGCTCCGCTTACTTCTCCGCTGATTGCCTTGTTCACGCCGATTTCAGTCTTTGAGGCTCCGCTCAGATCCACTGTCGCGGTCTTGGTAATGAAGCCTTCTCCATCGAAGTTTGAGGCTCCGCTGCAGTCAATGACGGTTGCGTCTGCCACTCCCTTGATATTGATTTTGGAAGCACCGCTGAGGTCTGCATTGAGTTTAGAGACGCTTACGGAAAGGAAGAGTTTGGCCGCTCCGCTGGCGTCGATAACAATGATGTTGCTGCCTCCGGCGGTAACAAGTTCCGCGGCTCCGCTGGCATCGATGGACAGTTTTTCGGCGCTGAGTTTGGCAAGGCGGACTTTAGATGCTCCGCTAATGTCTATGCGGCATGACTTCTCGTTGAAGTTGTCTTTGGTAGAGAGTTTTGCAGCTCCGCTGAGGTCGAGGTATCTGAGGGCGGAGAGGCTTACGGTCACCTTAACCGGGCCCTTCAGCCTCTTGCTGCTGGACGGCCATCTGTTGCCGCCAAAACTGTAGCCGTTTTCGATTCTGAGATTCAGGATACCGTTATTTTCTCTTACGATGATATGCTCCATAGTCTTGGCGGGAGCGGATACTGTAACGATGCCACTGTTGCCGGCTGTTACGGTAATGTCAAATACGCTGCCGGCGTCTATTCCCGTGAGTTCATTGAATCTGAAGGACTTTGTGGAAAGATTCTCGCTTTGGGAGTCAGAGGATTTTCCTCCAACCACAATGACCTTGCTGCTGCCGCTCTGGGCATACACGGAGCCGGCAATGAGGATTGCTGTGGCAAAAACAATTGTTTTAATTGCGTTTTTCATATTAGTATAGTTTGATTTTCAGTTGATTATTCAGTTTCAGAATTCATCGCGATGAAAGTCTGGATTCTCTTGAGGCCTTCCATCTTCTGGTTGTAGTACTCCTTTATTATTCTCTGCTTTTCCTTCTTGGAGAGGTTCTCCGGGAGTTGGAGAGCCATCAGCCCGTCTTCATCGGAGAGGATGGAGGAAATGGAATAGTTCAAATCCTCAAGGTCCGGGGCGGAGAGGTTTCCTCCCTCTTCAAGTAGCTGGTTGCCAAGGGCCTGGAGGCTTGTCACATAGCCGCTCTCCATTTGCTTCAGAGATGCCTCTGAATTGTCTTTCCCGAGGAACAGCACCAGGGCGAGTATGCAGAGGGCAGGGGCGATGGCCCAGGCAGCTCTGCGTCCTGCGGTATTGTCGCCGAGCCAGGCTTTAACCCTCTGGATGAAGGATGGCTTTGCCTCGAGTTTTTTCAGGAACCTTTCCCTGTGGCCTTCAGGCAACTGTATGTCTTCCATATCCATTCTGCTTTGCTCGAAGAGTTCTTCCAGCTTGTCATTTGTTGTCATAATGATATTCCCTCCTTTTTGAGACTGACGGAAAGCATCTGCCGCCCTCTCATATATTTGCTCCTTATGGAGTTTTCATTCAACGATGTTATTTGCGCTATCTCCTGATAGTCATATCCTTCTACAAGTTTCAAAGACACTATCTGCCGGCAGCTGGAAGGAAGGCGGGAGATGAGGCTGACGATCTTTTTGATCAGGCTGCTTCCGCTTTCGCTTTCCTCCGCGATTCCGTCTTCTTCGTCCCCCGAGTATTGCATCTCCTTCCTGACAGATTCTTCCGTCTGCCTTCTTCTGAGGATATCCAGGGACTTGTTCACGCAGCTCCTGGAAAGATAGGCTCCCAGGTTATCAATCTTTTCTATGTCCTTTGAACATACCTTGAGAATAGTGTCCTGCATAACGTCTTCCGCCTCCTGGGAGTTGCCCAGTATGCGGTATGCGGCAATGTACAGCTTGCGGGAGTACTCGTCGTAGATATTCTCGATTATGCCGGTATTTGTCCTCATTCCACTATTATGACGTATGCTAAGGCCCGATGTTGCAATTTAGGCATTAAAAAAGTAAATTTGTATGATTTGTTTACGAATAATCAATCAAAAGACATTTATATGAACAATTCTATTTTCAGTTTTCCGGTGCCTGCAAACGAGCCTGTAAAAGGTTATCTGGCCGGCAGCCCGGAACGTATCGCTATTGACGCGGAACTTAAAAGACAGAGAAAAACCGTAATAGAGATTCCTCTCATCATCGGCGGAAAGGAAATCAAGACCGGAAATATGGGAGAAGTGGTTGAACCTCACAACCACAAGCATGTACTGGCAAGATATCACAAGGCTGGCGAGAAAGAGGTGCAGATGGCCGTTGACGCTGCAATGAAAGCCCACAAGGCCTGGGGAGAAACTCCTTGGACCACAAGGGCCGCCATACTTCTCAAGGCAGCCGACCTTATCGCCGGAAAGTACAGGGCTCTGATCAATGCAGCCTGCATGCTAGGCCAGAGCAAGAACATGTTCCAGGCGGAGATAGATTCAGCCTGCGAGCTGATAGACTTCCTGCGCTACAACGCAGCATACGCATCTGAGATTTACGCTATGCAGCCGAAGTGCGCTTCAGGCCAGATCAACTCAATGGAATACAGGCCTCTGGAGGGATTCATCCTTGCGGTTACACCGTTCAACTTCACATCCATCGCATCCAACCTGAACATGACTCCTGTTCTGATGGGTAACACCACAGTCTGGAAGCCAAGTACAACCGCACTTCTTTCCAACTACTATGTAATGAAGGTGTTTATGGAAGCAGGACTCCCTGCAGGAGTAGTTAACTTCCTCCCTGGTCCTGGTGCCGTGATCGGAAAGGTTGCCTGCGCAAGCCCGGATCTCGGCGGTATCCATTTTACCGGTTCAAGCGCAACGTTCTACGGATTGTGGAAGACTGTAGGAATGAACATAGACAAGTACAAGACATTCCCACGCCTGGTTGGAGAGACCGGTGGAAAGGACTTCATATTCGTTCACCAGAGTGCAGATCCTGAGGTTGTTGCTAACGCCGCCTTCTGCGGATCGTTTGAGTTTGCCGGCCAGAAGTGCTCTGCAGCCAGCCGTATGTACTGCCCTAAGAGCCTGTGGCCTAAGGTACTGAAAGGCTTGAAAGACAGATGTTCCAAAGTCAAGGTAGGGGATGTTCTCAACCCTGAGAACTTTGTGAATGCGGTTATCGACGAGCCTTCTTTCGACAACATAGCAAAGGCAATCAACTACGCAAAGAGAAGCAAGGATGCCGAGGTGGTAATCGGCGGGCAGTGCGACAAGAGCGTCGGATACTTCATCCAGCCAACCGTAATTGTTGCCAAGAAGCCTCATTTCAAGACAATGGAAGAGGAACTCTTCGGACCGGTTTTGACCGTCTATGTATATGAAGACAAGGAACTTGACAAGGCTCTTGAACTCTGCGACACCACCTCTCCTTACGGCTTGACCGGTTCCGTTTTCGGACAGGACAGGATGGCTTGCGAGTATATCTGCGACAAGCTTCGCTACTGTGCCGGAAACTTCTACATCAACGACAAGCCTACAGGAGCAGTCGTAGGACTTCAACCGTTCGGAGGCAGCCGCGCCAGCGGAACCAACGACAAGGCCGGAAGTTCCTTCAACCTTATGAGATGGGTGACTTCCAGGGCAATAAAGGAGACTCTGGTTCCTCCTACATCGTGGAAATACACTTATATGAAATAACCAATAATCCTTTATAAGATGGCTAAATCCGTACATCAGCTCCATACGGAGGCAATGGTAGTGGATACCCATTGCGACACTCCGCTCAGAATAGATGAGGAGCACGCAGACCTCGGCGTCAGAAGCAACGAGGGACACAACGATTTCATCAGGATGAAAGAGGGTGGTCTGGACCTTATGTTCTATGCAATTTTCACCCGCGTAAGACTTACTCCGGATCAGTCCACTGTACAGGCTGTCAGGCTGATAGGCGAGACCAAGGACATGATTGCCGCAAACCGCGACAAAGTTGCCCTGGCTTATTCAGTACGCCATGCACGCGAGATCAAGAAGAGCGGCCGCGGCGCCATAATGCTCGGAATGGAGAACGGTTCTCCGATCCAGAATGACCTTGCCCTCCTGCACGAGTTCTACCGTATGGGAGTAAGGTATATAACCCTCTGCCATTGTGCTCATAACCAGCTCTGCGACAGCTGCGCTCCTAAAGAGGCCCATTGGCACGGACTTTCCCCGTTCGGAAAGAAGGTTGTAGCCGAGATGAACCGCCTGGGAATGATAGTGGACGTAAGTCACCTCTCAGACGAGTCATTCTACGACTGCCTCAAGTATTCCAAGGCTCCTATAGTTGCTACACACTCTTGCTGCAGAGCGCTTTGCAAGCACCCGAGGAATATGACTGACAAGATGATCAAGGATCTTGCCAAGGCAGGAGGAGTAATCCAGATTAACTTCTATCCGGCTTTCCTCAGCGATGCCTACGGCACAGACGAGTACTTCGAGGCAGCAGACAATTACGATGCTGCAATGAAGGCTTACTGGAGAAGCGGCAAGAAGGGCAAGAAGGAAATCGCCGAGTTCAAGAAGCATACGGCCTATATAAAGAAGAATTTCCCTTCTCCTTCATACAAGCTTCTGGTAGACCATATCGAACACGTAATAGACCTTGTAGGAATTGATTACGTAGGTCTTGGTTCAGACTATGACGGAATCGAGATGCCTCCGATCGGGCTTGAGGATGTAAGCAAGTTTGAGGTTATTACCCGTGAGCTCCGCCATAGGGGATACTCAGACGATGACATTAAAAAAGTACTGGGTGAAAACTTCTTGAGAGCCTTCACCCAGGTAGAAGATATGGCACTGACTCTATAGTTTATTTGTCAGTTGCTGTTTCCATTAGACCGGCATCCTTCAGGATCCGGTCTATTTTTCTGACCATATCCCAGCGGTCCTTGTCGTTGCGGTTCTCGAAAATGAGAACGGTAAGGTCAGCATCAGGGAAATATCCCTCGTATATCTGGAATCCTCCGTTGTCTCCGGTATGGTAAACCTTCTTAGGATAGCCAGGCTGCTGCTCAAGGAACCATCCGTAGCCGTAGAAGGTGTTGTCGCGGTTCTGGTAGGTGGAGAACTTGCTGCCGGATACGTTGTTTACGTATGACCATGCCTCTTCCTTTGCCCTTACCGGGATTATCTTGTTGTCTCTCATGGCCTTGATCCACTCTGCAAACTCGTGGGTGGAAGTGTAGATTCCACCGTCTGCCTTGGTGGCGAAGAAGGTCTCCTCTCCATAGTCGCATTCCTGGAATTTGTTGTGAGGAACATCCGCATTCTCAGGTTTCTCGGCTTTAGCCACAACTGCTCCAGCCGGCTTGTCCGAATCCACGCTGGCGGCATCATCTGCATCCTCGTAGATGTAACCGTGTGCCATATTCGGGATCTTAGGCTCGTTCTCCTCTGAAAAATAGAGGGTTGTAAACATTCTGGCAGGAGTGAAGATATTCTCCTTCATCCACTCGTCAAATCCCTTTCCGGTAAGCTTTTCAATGAACAGGTAAAGCAATTGGAAAGTAGGGTTGATATACTGGTACTCTGTACCAGGAGCAAAGTTGAGTTCCTTAAGGCCCTTCATGTACTCGATTGACTGCATATCCGTGCACTTGAGCATAAAGTTGCGGTCTGTCCTTGGACGGGTATCCGGAATACCGGAAGCGTGGCTCATGAGATGGGCTGGAGTAATGTCTGTGAAAGGAGCTCTTTTCTTTGGAAGATAAGGAGTTACAAGAGGGGATACATCGTAGATGCTCTTGTGTATGTCTATCTTTCCTTCCTCTGCGAGCTTGAGGATTGCAACTGCAGAGAACTGCTTAGAACAGGAAGCAATGTTGAAGAAGGTGTTGCCGTCTATCTTGATGCGGCGGGCGAGGTCAGAGTGGCCGTAGCCCTTGTCGAAGATGATTGAATCTCCCTTCATTATGAGAACGGCTCCGCCCGGCTCGGCGAACATTGTGTCGATAGGGGCGTACCTGTCTATGAACAGGGAGTCAACTTTCTGCATTGCAACGGCAACTGGATCTGCCGGTTTCTTTTCTGTACAGGCAATCATGGCTGAGATTGTTAATGTCAGGATAATTAAGCGTTTCATATCTATATGTTATTGTGTTTCAAATCTTTCCTGCAAGAAGGCTTTTCCGGAAGAGATCCAGTGCGGAAGCGGCGAATCTCTCTATGTTAATCTTGCGTGTGCTTTTGGAGACGATGGTTGCCGTTACGGTTCCCTTTGGGCCGCTGGCCGCCATCCATAGAGTTCCCACCGGTTTTCCGGGAGTTGCTCCTGTCGGGCCTGCTATGCCGGATGTGGAAATGGAGTAGGTGGTCCCCAGTTTCTTTCTCACTCCCTCAGCCATTTCCTTCACACACTGGCTGCTAACCGCGCCATACTTTTTTACAGTGTTTGAACTTACTCCTAATGTATTTATTTTTACGGAGTTATCGTAGCTTACAACACTTCCCCGGAAGTAGCGGCTGGCACCCGGAATTTCCGTCAGAAGATGGGCCAGATAACCGCCTGTGCAGGATTCCGCAGTGCTGATGGTGGCGCCTCTTTCCAGCAGCAATTCTCCCGCTACTGTCTGAGGATTGGTGTCTCCTTCTCCGTAAACAGCATCGCCGAGAATGGCCTTAAGGGAAGAAGAGTATTTGTCCAGTTCTTCCTTGCCCTCTTTCTCCCCGATGCCGTAAATGGACAGGCGCAGCCTGACTCCCAAAATAGGGTTTGGCAGGTAGGCCAGGTGCAGGTTGGCCGGCAGGGAATCCTCCCAGCGCTCTATCATTTTGCTGAGAACAGACTCCGCGATACCGAAGGTGCAGATAGTTCTGTGGAATATCTTGTCCAGCCTGTAATGGGCTTGTATGGCGTGAATTACGTCTTCTGTAGCGTGTTCGGTCTCGAACGGGACACCTGGCATTGAGAAAAGCAGGTTGTCTTTTCCGAACCTCTCCTTAGGGAAGTGAAACTGCATGATAGGGGCGGTTCCGATCCTGTTTGGAATGACAGTGCACCTCTGGGGAACGTATGCCTGCTGGCGGTTGATGTCCAGCATCTGTATTCCCCTGGCTTGCAGTATGTTCTTTATGATATTGTACTGTTTCTGGCTACGGACGCACTTGCTGCTGAGGCTGAGAGTCATAAGGACGTTCTTGGTGATATCGTCCTTGGTTGGCCCCAGGCCTCCGGTGGTTATGACGATTTCGCTGCGTCTGAGGCACCGCTTGAGAGTTCCAAGGATGTCGCTTTTGGAATCCGAGCAAGAGGCAATATGTATAACCTTGATACCTATCTTGTTAAGAGCTCTGGCCAAGAAGGCGGAGTTAGTATCCGTAATCTGGCCGATGAGAATTTCGTCTCCGATTGTGAGAATTGTTGCCGTTATCATCTCTATGAGTTTTGTGAGGCCTGCAACTTTCTTTCTTCTAGCGTTTTGACTATGTACTTGCTGATCTTTTTCACAAACTTAGGCCCATTGTAAATCCATCCGGTATATATCTGGACAAGCGAGGCTCCGCTGTCCAGAAGCTCAAGGGCCTGGGCAGGAGTCATTATTCCTCCGCTGGCGATAATCGGCAGATGCCCGTTGGTCTTGTGACGGATGTATTTGACAAGTTCCAATGTTCTGTTGTATAACGGTTTGCCACTGAGTCCGCCGTTCCCGGCCTTTGTTATGAAGGATTTGGAACTCTTCAGGTTCTCTCTCTTGGCGGTAGTGTTTGCAGCGATTATTCCATCAAGGCCGGATATAAGGACAAGATTGATGACATCGTCCAGATACTCGCGCTCTACATCCGGAGATATTTTAAGGAGGATAGGGCGGTAGTCGTCATACATTATCCTTAGTTCCAGAAGCTTGTCTATGATAGGGGTAATGTTCTCCAGGCTCTGGTTGCTGGCGGCATCCTTGACATTGGGACACGAAACGTTCAGAACAAAGTAGTCCACATAGTCATACATGTACTCGAAGCACAGCTCATAATCTTTGTAGGCATCTTCCATAGAGGTTTCCCGTCCCTTGGTAATGCTGCAGCCGATAGGGCAGCAGTTGCGGTGTTTCTGAATGTAGGAAATGGCGTGCCTTACACCCTTGTTGTTAATTCCCATCCTATTTACAAGTGCCTTATCCTTAGGCAAACGGAAGCATCTTGGCTTTGGGTTTCCCTCCTGTGGCTTAGGGGTCAGGGAACCTATTTCCACAAAGCCGAATCCAAAGTTGGCAATGGCGTTGAAGGCGTCTCCGTTCTTGTCGAATCCTGCGGCCAGACCCACCGGATTACGGAACTTCACTCCGAACACATCCCTTTCAAGAACAGGGTTGCGGTAGTTGTAGAATAGCCTAATGATATTGGGAACAAGCGGAATCTTGTCCAGCATCCTGAGAGTGGAGACTGCAAAGTCGTGTATCTTTTCAGGTTGCCAGAGAAACAGTATGCTTCTTATCAGCTTATACATATACCTTGTTATATATATAAGACAAATTTAGCAAAATCTATTTCTCAAAAGACTCAAAGGTTCCGTCTGAATACAGAAGAATGACTTTTACAGGTTCGGAAGGCTTTGATGGGGCCGTTTTTTGCCGGATAGGAGTCGGATTTTCTTCAATTATTGGATTCTCAGCGGGTTCAGAAGCCGGTATTTTTGGCTTAACTTCCTCTGCTACAGGTTTTTGCATAGCATTTACCCTTCTTTCCAGTTCTCCATCTTCCAGAGCAGGATATGGGTGATATGCCGGTTTTTCTTCCTCCGGAGGCAAATCACCCTCCGTTTCCTCCGGAAAGTCTTCCTGGGGGAGGTCTGAGAAACCAAAGAGATTGCCGTTTTCATACTGTGGTTCTTCCTCAGTGTCTAACTGACTCAAAATCGGGTTAGGGGAAGCGTCCTCAACTTTTGTGTCTTTTTGACGGAGTATGTTTGCGTCATCAAGACGCTCTCCCTTAAAATTCAGATCCGGATTTTTGTAAGGCCGCCCTTCTCCCCTGAGAAGCCACTCGATATTCAAATTCGGCAATTTTGTCATAATTGCAAGAATGAAGTCGTAACTCGGGTTGTTTCTCCCGGAAAGAAGGTTGCTCAAAGTTGACCTCTGGATCATCAAAAGAGCAGCCAATTGGGCCGCCGATAATTTTTCCAGGTTGAGGATGGTCTGTAATCTCTCTTTCATATATGAAAACTGATATCTTTAACAAATATAGACATAGTTATCCAATTTTGCAAATTTGGACTGATTTTTCTCTTTAGTTCACAAAAACGGCAGAATTGCGCAGTTTTATAGAATAGGCCTCCTAAGGCTATAGAATAGGCATACGCAAAAAGTTCAGATATTAAAGATGCAATTTAGATAATAAAGTATAAAATGCAATATATCAAATAGATATGCTAAAAATTCATATATAAAATGCACCCTATTACGCATTTTGGCCTCGAGAAGCCCCGTTTTTACCTCAGTTTTAATAGAGATAGTATAATATAAATCGCTGAAAATATGTAAATTAAAATTTCAAAAATTTTATCATTACAAAATGTTATACTCTGCAGAAAATTGGCACATCCCGATTGCGCAATTTGAAAGTTCAGTGTTGTGAATTGTGAATTATTGATGTTCAGATTTGTGAAATACGAAAAACTGAAAATCCCCTGTTTTAAGAGATTTCTTCTTTCGTGGGCAATTATGTATCTTTGCGCAAAACAAAGCGAATTGAAGCCTGAAATCAAAATATCAGATTACGCCTATCCCCTCCCCCAGGAGCGGATTGCCAAGTACCCTCTTCCTGTCAGAGACCAGTCCAAGCTGCTGGTCTTCTCAAATGGCAGAATCGAGGATGATATTTTCCGGAATCTTTCAAGTCATATTTCCGGAAAATCCTTTATGGTTTTCAACAATACAAAGGTGGTTCCGGCAAGGCTGTTTTTCCGGAAAACTACCGGTGCGCTGATAGAAATTCTGTGCCTTAACCCCATTTTTCCGTCTGAATATGTGGCAAATTTTGCCCGTCAGGGCTTTTGCGACTGGAGTGTTGTAATAGGAAATGCCAGAAAATGGAAGGGCGGACAGGTGCGTTTTTTCTCTGAAAGCGGGTTTGAAAACCTGAATTTCCGTGCAGAATTGCTGGAAAAAGGAGAAGGAAAGAGCTCAAAAGTGCGTTTTCTGTGGGATGGAGATTCCACTTTCTCCGAGGTTCTGGAAAGGTGCGGCCAGGTGCCTATTCCCCCATATTTGAACCGCCAGACAGAAGAGATAGACAAGTCTCGCTATCAGACGATTTACGCTCATTTTGAGGGCTCTGTAGCTGCCCCGACTGCCGGGCTGCACTTTACGGACAGAGTCTTGGAGGATCTGGATGCAAAGGGTGTGGTAAGGGAAAACGTATGCCTCCACGTGGGAGCCGGAACCTTTGTGCCGGTAAAAAGCGAGCTTATTTCCGGCCACAAGATGCATTGCGAGCCGTTTTCTGTCTCGAAATCCTTCCTGGAAGACCTTCTGGCGGCAGTCAGGAGTGGAAACGTGGTTGCTGTGGGAACCACTTCCACCCGCTGTCTGGAGTCTTTATATTATATAGGAGTGCAGTGCCTGGAGAATCCTCAATCCCCTCTCCAGGAGGTGGGACAGTGGGATCCGTACGAAAGAGACTTCCCTTACTCTACAGAGGAGGCTCTTGAAGCCATAATCAGTTATCTGGAGGCCAGAAAACTGCAGACTCTGGTGGCCGGAACCTCAATCATTATAGTTCCGGGTTTCCGATATCGCATTGTAAATATGCTGGTTACTAATTTTCACCAGCCCCAGAGCACCCTTCTGCTTCTCATATCCGCCTTCATCGGCGAGGATTGGCGCAAATTATACGCTCACGCGCTGGAAACCGGTTACAGGTTCCTCAGTTACGGAGACAGTTCCCTTCTTCAGAGAAAGGAGGAAAACTTTTTGTAAATTTGCGACCGACTCGATACGCTATGGCCGCTCTTGACAGCATATTCGATGGCATAAGGCCTTATTACGACAGCGAAATACCTGCCTCCATTTCCCGTATGCGGACATTCGAGTATCTGGACGATATCTCTGATTTTCTGCAGATTGAGGGCGGTGGCAACACTATGCGCAGTGCTTTGGACAAGTGCCGGACGGTGGATGACTTCCAGGATAAGATTATGGCTATGGTGATGGATCACGTGCTTAGCCGCACCAGTGCCGGCGTTGAGTATTCCGGACTGGGATTTTTTGAGGAAGGCAAGAAGCATCTTATACTGGCAAACCACAGGGACATTGTCCTGGATTCCGCCATAATCCAGTTGATTTTTCACCGGAAGGGCATCACTACCACGGAGATAGCCGTTGGAGACAACCTGATTACCTCCCAGTTCATAGAGGATGTGGCCCGCAGCAACAAGATGATAAAGGTCACAAGAAGCACTTCCCCGAGGGAGGTTTACAATTCTTCCCTCCTGCTTTCCAAGTACATACGCCATCAGATAACCACGGAAGCCAGCTCTATCTGGATAGCTCAGCGCAACGGCCGCACCAAGGACGGCTACGACCTGACCGAGCAGGGGCTTCTTAAGATGGTTCAGATGAGCGGAGAAGGGGATTTTGTAGAGGATATGGATTGCCTGCAGATTGTACCGACAGCCATTTCTTACGAGTTTGAACCTTGTGATGCGCTTAAAACCAGAGAGATATTCATTTCCAGGAGGCATCCGTACATCAAGGCGGAAGGAGAAGACCTGAACAGTATCATAACCGGCATGAAATCCTGGAAAGGAAGGATAATGATCTGCTTTACCGAGCCAATCCTGCGCTCTGAGATAGAGTCCTGCGCGTCTTTTGCAAAAAATGAACGTTTTGTGGAGCTTGGAAAGATTATAGACCGCCAGATACATTCCGAATACCATCTGTGGCCAAACAACTATGCGGCCGAGGATATCCTCAGGGAAAGGAGCGGAAGCGAGCCTGCTTTCAGGGGAAAATACGGCAAGGCAGGAATGGAAACCTTCAGAATCCACATGCAGGAGCAGCTGGATGCCCTTATCGCGGAGCTCCTAAAAGAGGATAATCTTGGCTCCGCAGATGAAAAAGAATGGCGTAAAGAGCTGGAAGACATATTCCTGCACATTTACGCCAATCCGGTTAAGGCTTGCCTTCAGGCAAAAGTCTAGTATTTGTCCTCTATCTGGTCTTCCCGGTTTTCTATGTATTCGACAAATTTCTTTCTCAGCGACTCCGGAAGAGTCGGGTCTGCCTTTACCTTCTTCTCGATTTCCCACATCCGGTCTTCTACTCTCTTTGCCGCCCTTTTATCGCCTTTTTTCAGATGATTTTCGTATTGGGCAAGCATTCCGTAAATCCCATATTGTTCGCAAAGGGAATTTAGGGTTGGTTTTTCTTTATTCTCGGCTTGTGAGGCTTCTTGCTTTTTGGCTTCTGTTTCCTCAGCGACAGCAGATTTCTGGCTCTGGAGCTTGTTGAAGGCCATTGTCAGGTTTTCTGCCTTGGCCAGGATGGCTTCAGCTTCCTTGCGGGTGAATTCCCTTGCGGATTTGAAGACAACTGTCTTGGCGGTGCTGTCACCGGAATTGAGAACGGGTATGATGTTGGCCATATCCTGAGCCAGAAGGGAGAGGTCTTCCCTGACCTTGACTCCTTTTTCATCTACCGGAACAATTTCTATCTCCAGCGAGTCTATAGTTTCTTCGGAAACCTTCTTTACAGGCACGGTAGCCTGAATGCTCCATTTGGACTGGTCTTCCGGATTCTGTGCAAGAAACACGTTGACATCGTCGTTCAGTGTGAAATCGGAGAACGCGTTTCCAACGAATTCAACAACTGATTTGTCAAAAAGCGCGTCCTGTGGTGCGGAAGAGCAGGATGCAATGGCAAAAGTTACTGCCAGCAGAATAATGATTCTTTTCATAGGTATGGTTGTTTTGTCAAATATCAATATCAAGTTCTACGGGGCAATGGTCGCTTCCGTAGATTTCTGTGTGGATCTTAGCGTCCTTAAGCTTGGAATCCAGGCGTCTGGAGGTGAGAAAATAATCGATTCTCCAGCCCGTATTCCTCTGGCGGGCCTGGAACCGGTAGCTCCACCAGGAATAGACACCCTCAATATCCGGGTTGAAATGCCTCCAGGTGTCTGTGAATCCGGCCTCAAGAAGGTCTGACATCTTCTGCCTTTCCTCGTCCGTAAAGCCTGCGTTGCGGCGGTTTGTCTTTGGGTTCTTGAGGTCTATCTCCTTGTGAGCCACATTCATGTCTCCGCAGACGATAACTGGTTTCTTCTTGTCCAGGCCCGTCAGATAAGCTCTGAATGCGTCTTCCCATTCCATCCTGTAGGCAAGCCTTTTAAGTTCTTCCTGGGAGTTTGGGGTATAGACACACACAAAGAAGAAGGACGGGAATTCCAGGGTGATTACACGGCCTTCCCTGTCGTGCTCCTCAATGCCGATTCCATAAGTAACATTCTGCGGAGCTTTCCTGGTCCATACGGCGGTTCCGGAATAGCCTTTCTTCTGGGCATAGTTCCAAAAAGACTGATATCCATCAAATTCCAGATCCAGTTGCCCTTGCTGCATCTTGGTTTCCTGAAGGCAGAATATGTCCGCGTCCAGAGTCTTGAATGTTTCCGAAAAGCCTTTTTCAAGGCACGCCCTGAGGCCGTTTACGTTCCAGGAGACGAGTTTCATCGCTATTGTTGTTTTTACAAAGAAAATCAATAAATTTGAATATTCAATGATAATTCAGGCACTATGAAAAAATTACTGGTTCTTTTGTGTATGCTTTATGCCGCAGAGACTGCTTTTGCCCAGGAGGGCGGAATTGCGGCCATTCCTGATGACAGTTACTACGAACAGACTCAAAAACAGAGATTTCCGGTTTTCGGATTCTTCAAGGAGACTTATTTCATTACGGGAATACCTACCAACACTTCATCGGTGGACAAGCATAATGCGGATATACGCTTCCAGGTTAGCCTTGCTCTGAGGATTGCCAGGGCCGGAAACGTGGATATTCTGGGAACCTATACGGAAAACGGGGTGTGGAATGTATATGACACTTCCAGCCCACTGGTGGAAAATGCCTTCAATCCCGGGCTTTGCGTATATTGGTTTGCAGATCCCCAGTGGGACTTTATGTTCGGAATCAGCCACCAGTCAAACGGTTACGTTAACAATGACTCCAGAAGCGTCAATACTGCATACGCAGGGGCAATTTATTCTCCGGTAGAGCAGCTGAAACTGGGGGCGAAGGTCTGGTACGGCTACTATGAGCATATCCCGGGGCTTCCGCACTATTTCAAGAGAA
Organism: Bacteroidales bacterium; assembly: GCA_017548505.1. Classification (GTDB taxonomy): domain Bacteria; phylum Bacteroidota; class Bacteroidia; order Bacteroidales; family UBA932; genus Egerieousia. Next base: position 16,394 of record JAFYZX010000012.1, read on the forward strand.
GGGGATTTGGCGAGGTCTGGGCTACATACCGGGCATTTGACAACCGCCTGAATATTACGGCCTCGGTTAATCCTTCCAATACATTCAAGAACTATAATCTGGAGTTCAATTTGTCTTACAGGCTCAGCGAGAAGGGCACTTTCCTTCCATCCATATTTGCCCAGTACAGGCAGGGTTACTGCGAGACTCTAAAGAACTTCAATACATACGAGGCTCACTTCAGGGTAGGTTTCGCCCTTGAACTCAAACATGGATATAATTCTTCTATACACTGATATTAAGCCTATTGTAAATAAATAATCATGAAAAAGATTCTTACAGTTGCATTAGGAATGCTGGCAGTCCTGCTGGCCGTGCCTGCGCAGGCAGACGAGGGAATGTGGCTTCCCGTTCTGATTAACCAGAGAATCAAGGATATGCGTGCCAAGGGCTTCCGCCTCAAGGCCGAGGACGTGTACAGTGTGAACAAGGCTTGCCTGAAGGATGCCGTGGTGCTGTTCGGATCCGGTTGCACCGGAGAACTGGTTTCCGGAGACGGTTTGCTTTTTACCAACCACCATTGTGGCTACGGGCAGATCCAGAAGCATTCCAGCGTGGAGCACGATTACCTGAAGGACGGTTTCTGGGCAATGAGCCGTGAGGAGGAACTTCCGAATCCGGGGCTTACAGTGAGCTTCCTGGAGTATATGGAGGAGGTCACCGATGCCGTGCTGAAGGGTTACGAGGAGGGAATGACCGAAAAGCAGAGGGATTCTGTCATAAAGGTTAATTCCCAGGCTCTTGTCGCTGAGGCGGTAAAGGAGGGAAAGGGTCTTAGGGCCAATGTTGAGGCGCTATTCTACGGCAACCAGTATTTCCTGTTCATGTTCCGCACATTCAGGGACGTTCGTCTGGTAGGGGCTCCGCCTTCCTCAATCGGAAAGTTCGGAGGCGATACCGACAACTGGATGTGGCCAAGGCATACGGGAGACTTCTCTATATTCCGCATTTATGCCGACCAGGATAACAATCCGGCAGACTATTCTCCGGACAATGTACCTTACCATCCTAAGAAATTCTTCAAGATTTCCACAAAGGGCGTCAAGGAAGGGGACTTTACCTTCGTGTATGGCTGCCCGGGCTCAACAAAGGAGTATGTTACGGCGGACGAAGTGGAATACACCGGCTCCGTTTCAGATCCTAAGAAAATAGCTCTCAGGACTCAGCGCCTGGACATTATGAAGAAGTATATGGCTCAGAGCCAGGCGGTAAGGATTCAGTATTCTTCCAAGGCCGCAAACGTTTCCAACGCCTGGAAAAAGTGGCAGGGAGAGGAAAAGGGAATCCGCAGGATGCAGACAGTGGCCAAGAAAAAGGCCTATCAGGAGCGTTTCAAGGAGTGGGCCAAGGGAACCCGTTACGACGGACTTGTTGAAAAATTGGAAGGCCTTTACCAGAAGAGAAATCCGTATTTCCTTGCATACGAGTATTATAACGAGACTGTAAGAAGCATTGAACTTCTCCAGATAGCTTCAACAGTCATGATGGTTTTGAAGAACAAAGACGCCAAGGATGCTGTGGCGGAGCAATTCTTCAAGGATTACTATCAGCCGATAGACGAAGAAATATTTACGGCTATGCTAAAGGCGTTTGACTCGGAAATGAGCGATGAGTTCAAGCCGGAGTATTTCAAAGATAAACTGAAATCCTACGGCAGCGTGGAGGCCTGGCAAAAAGACCTATACGCCAAATCCCTGTTTACGGACAAGGAGAAAGTGCTGGCCTTGACCAAAGATGATGCTGAGGCTATCAAGAAGGATCCTGCATACGAATTGTACTATGAATTCTATAGATGGTATTATAACAGCCTCAGGCCTGTTATCAACGATGTAAACAGCCAGATAAGGCTTGCTTACCGCGACTATATGCAGGGCCAAATGGATTTTGAGCCGGACAAGCAATTCTATCCGGATGCCAACCTGACGCTTAGAATCGCCTACGGAAACGTAAAGGGTTACAGTCCCGCGGACGGGGTTTACTACAAGCCGGTTTCTACCCTGAAAGGTATTATCGAAAAAGACAATCCAAATATCTTTGACTATAATATTCCTCAGAAACTCAGGGATGTATATGCGGAAGGCGGGCACGATGACCAGCCGGTATGCTTTCTTGCCACCAACCATACAACGGGCGGAAATTCCGGAAGTCCGGTTATCAATGCAGACGGAAACCTGATTGGAATCAACTTCGACCGCGTATGGGAAGGAACGATGAGCGACATCGTCTACGATCCATCAGTATGCCGAAACATTTCCCTGGATATCAGGTATCTGCTGTTCAACATAGAGCAGATTGGCCACGCCGGCTATCTGTTCAACGAGATGGTGTTTGCCGATTAGACTGATGAAGAGGTTGATACTGGCACTGGTTTCAGGCTTTTTCCTGGCTGCTCCCGCTTTCTCCCAAAGCGGGGAGGGAAGCGGCGTTTCAAAAATCGTATCGCTGAAGAACAAGCTGGTCAATTACCTTGAATCTATTGAACTTAAAGGCGTCGATACCAATTATGTGGGCGTGCCCGAAAAGAAGTGGGCCGTGTTTTCCAACGCCTATCTTTCCCAGTTTGACTTTGACCTCAGGAGTAATGTAATGGCAGAAGAATTGGTAGGTACAGAAGGCAAGAAGTTAGGCCGCGTAACGGTTGACCTTTGTTCCAAGGTTGAGGAGCAGGTTTCCGTTGGACTGTACTTTATGGGATACGGCCTGAGCTATTCCCAGGATTTGAGCAAGGGTTACCAGAAAGACTGGTCATTTACGATGTATTCCTCACCCGTGGGCGGCGAGTTCCGTTACCATACAACCAACAAGATTCACGGAAAGCTTGCCGTCAAGAATCTGGGGCTCAAGTTCGATGTGATGGAAGGGGACGCCAAGATGGAGAATTTCCTTCTAAACGCCTATTATGTGTTCTCTCCCAAGAAGTTTTCATATTCCTCGGCGATGAGCTATTCCAAAATCCAGAAAAAAAGTGCCGGGAGCGTATTGGGAGGGATAACATTCAACCAGACCAGGATTACGGCTTATGATCCTGTACTCATAGGATTGATGGGTGGAGTAAACAAGATATTCCTTCGCCGTTTTTCCATCGGGGCCGGATATGCCTACAACTGGGTGCCCATCAAGGGTTTGACTCTTCATTTTTCCGGAATACCTATGCTGCTTGTCACGACCAAGTCCGCAACCAGGAATACAGATGAGAATTGGAGCGAAAGCCAGAAGGAGACACAGGAAAATCTCTTTGGGAGCAAGACACACATATCCTACAACTATATGTTCAGGACTTCAGCCAGTTATGCCTTTAACAACAAGTTCCTGGCCGGTTTCTCGGGTTTCTACAATTTCTTCAAGGTTGGAGACCATTCGTCCTACTATGCCAGCAACGAAGACTGGAGCGTCCGCTTCTTTTTTGCCTACAGGTTCTAGCGGCGTCGCTTGAACGGATTTCTTGAAAGCAGATAGTTCACTCCCAGCACGACGCTTGTATTGGCCTCATATACAGGTATGAACTGAGGTGTCATATTGTAGTAGTGGCTGTCCGTTCCCAGAAACGCGCTGAATTTCTTGGCATAGACATTCACCATTCCTCCGATTTCCCATCCATAGGTGGTGTAGGCGGTGTTAACGGAAAGGCTCAGCCATTTCAGCGGTGCTGCATTCAGTGAGAGTCGGACTTCCGTATAGCGGTTCAGGGTGCTGTTGCGCCAGGTTCCCAGAACGCCCACAGACATTTTCCTGTAGAACGGCATCTTGAATTCCGCTCCCAGATTGGCGTTCCAGGTCAGGCCCTGGGTTGTCCAGTTTTTCTTCTTTGGCATGAACTCGTACATGCTCTTGAACTTGTTTACCACACTGTTGAGAACGTGCCCGATGCTTCCTTCAGCATCCAGATTGATCTCGTCCAGGGAAAGGATATAGGTTTCTCCGTCGTTATAGGCATTAACCTTGTTTCTCCAGAGAATTCCGCCAAAGTCTGTAATAGAGGCGGATACGTTGATGTAGTCGTTTATCCGGTATCTGGCTCCCATATCCACAGCGCCGCCGAATCCTCCCAGACCCACCGGGCTCCAGTTTAAACCGTTCATATCCTGCTTGTCGTATCCTCCGAGAGCGCCTTCCTCAACTCTGTTTTTGATGCCGCCGCCGGAAGCTGTAAGGGAACCGGTTGTCTTGATGGACCACTGGTCTCCGTTGAGATTGGCCATCATATTGTCCACATTCATATAAATCTTGTTGGTGCCCAGAAGGAACTTCACCCTTGCTCCCAGTTCAAGCTTCCCGAGTCTGAATGCCGTTCCTGATGCAAGTTCAAAATAGGACTGGGTAAAGGCCGATACGTGCGAAAGGTCATAGACAAAGTCATCTTCTTCCTTTCCCTTGAGGAAGCTGAACAGGTTGTAAGGGAGTTTGGCTACAGTGTTGTTTCTCCAGTTAAGCTCAAATGTCTGGAAGATATCCCTTCCCTTATATTTGGTCCAGAAACCTGTGGAGGCGATATTGTGGTTCTCATAGACATTGAGCCTGTTTATCGGGCGTACCCTGGAAAGGAATTCAGACTTGTCCACACTCTTGTGCATAAAAGTCACCAGATTTCCGTCGTGAGGATAAAAGAAAGTGGAAACTCCCACATTGCTGTTCGATCCGGCGCTGATGCTTGAAACCAGCCCTCCAATGAAATTCTTTTCTGTAGTGAAGGCGGGATTCAAATGGTAGGAATAGGTGTAGTTGTCTATAAAATAGGCACTCTGCAGATCCTGCCCCTGAAGAGCGTGGGAGAATGCCGTTCCCAAAAGAACAACCAGGCTAATCTTTATATATGTTATTGAAGATTTCATTTTTTTAGCATTATTCGTCTGAATTGTTCTTTTTCTTGATTCTGAAGGTAATGCCTTCAGGTAGCTGAAGCCTTACGTCTTTCAGGGCAAGTCCGACGCCACCGCTCACTGCCATCGCTGAAGAAGGCATTTGCTTTACTTTCAAAATGATATTGAAACCGTCGAAACCGAATCCGTCTGCTGTCAGATTTGAGGAAATGTTGATTACAGCATCCCCGTATGCGGGATTTTCTTCTGTTCCGGCAGGGATACTGGCATCTACGATGGCGCTTATTCCCTCTACAGGATTGCGGTTCTCGTCAAGCACGTGGCTGGAAAGTTCAAAAGCGAAAGGAAGGGAGTTTTTGACCTTGATGTAGAATTTTATATGCGGAATCTTGAAATGGACCAGGCTTACAAAGAACGAAAGGCCGTGGATCTCATAGTGCCCCAGTTCAAAGTCTGTCAGGGTTTTCCCTTGAGAATCAAACAGATAATCACCCTCTTCGTTTTCGTTGAAATAAGTCTTTGCGTCCTTGCTGAGGAGGTCGCCGATTTTTATGGTGGGAAAACTTCCTATAGGGACAAGCAATTGCTGTCCGGCATTGATCTCATAGTCGATATCCTTGAGATCGTAATCCTTTTCCACATGACAGGAAAAGGACAGAGCCATAACGCTCAGCAAGAGCAGGAATAAGAATAGCCGTTTCATATCAAGACAAAAATAGTGATAATTTGAAATAAAGTGTCAAAAAAGTATCTTTGCACCCAAATTCAAACTGTAGAAAAAATGAAAAGAAACACCATCATCGCTTTTGCCCTTCTTGCATCAGCCTTGCTGACTTCCGTAAGCCTGAAGGCACAGGAGCAGGAAGAGGGATTCGACCGCAATCACGTTTTCGACCTCTATGTGGGTGACATCTATTACACCCCGAAGAACAAGGATGTGAAGACCAGTTCAAAGGTTCTGGATGTCATTGCTTCCGTAGCCACCAAGGAATTCAGTGAAGATCACGACGGATATGCAGATGCCGTATCGGCAGAAATCGTCAAGGGCTTGACCAGGGCTTTCCGTTTCAAGGTAATCGACAGATCCTTCAATCCGGATGCGGACAACCCTGAATATGCTCTTACCATCGACGGTAACATCGCCAGCATCAACACTACCGCAAAAATGATTACAGAAGAGCACAAAGGCAAGGATGGAAAAGTCAAGAAGACAACATCCCAGGTATATAGGGCCATAATCCTCTTTACCTTGAGCCTCAAGGACCTGAACGGGACTATAATCAACAGCAACACTTTCAGCATAGAGAGCAACGAGTATTCTTCTTCCTGGTTTGCTACACGCCAGAGCGCTCTCGACAAGGCCCTTTCATATATTTCCAACAGCGTTGCAAGATATTATGACGAGGTTTATCCTCTCTATGCAGATATTATAGAAGTCGGTGCAGACCGCAATAACAAGCAGAAAGAGGTTTACATAGACCTGGGCTCCTCTCACGGAGTTTATGTTGACCTGACCTTCGGAGTCTATCAGCTAACTCACGTAAACGGAAGGGAAAGCAAGCACTACCTCGGAAGAATAAGAGTCAAGGAAATCCAGGGCACGGACGTAAGCTACTGCAAGGTTGTAAGCGGCGGAAAGGATATCAAGAAATGCATCGACAATGGAGAAGAACTCCTTATAATTTCCAGACACTGATCCATTTGAAGTTACCTATGAAAAGATTTTTACTTTTTGCAGCGGTCCTTTTGGCCGTTGCACCGGTATCATTTGCCGGAGATTACCTTACAAACACAAACCAGAGTGTAAGATTTCTAAGAAATCCCGCCCGTACGGGAGCGATAGGGATTGACGGAGTTTACTATAACCCGGCCGGAGTGTCTTTCATGCAGGACGGATGGCATATCCAGTTCAACTGGCAGAGCCCTCACCAGAAAAGAGATGTGTATTCCAATTATGGACCACTCTTTGGTGCCAATTATCTGAATCCAGGCATCGCTGAGGCTGACGGATCGTTCAGCCGCAGGTTCAGGGGCAAGGTGGATGTTCTCATCCAGCCATCCCTTTTTGCCGCATACAATATGGGAGACTGGTCTTTCCAGTTCGGCTTCGGTGTCATTGGAGGAGGCGGAGAGTGCAAGTTCAAGCAGGGAATAGGGGCTTTTGAAGCTCTTGTCGGCCAGATGGGAATGGCCAAGATGGGCGCTGCTTTCGGAGGCTACAGCCTTAACCAGTGGGTTGAGGGAAAGTCTTTCTATTACGGAATCACGATGGGTGCTGCCCGCAAGATCGGCGACAAGCTGAGCGTCAGCTTGGGAGTTAGGGGAATCATCGCTTCCAACCATTTCACGGGAGGAGTTGACAACATTACATTCCGCACCGTTGCCGGTGATATTATTCCTGCCGGCAACGATTACATCCTTGACTGCAAGCAGAGCGGATTCGGAATAGCTCCTATTATAGGAGTGGATTTCCGTCCTAACCAGTATATCAACCTGGCTCTCAGATATGAGTTCAGAACTAAACTTGAAATTGAAAGCAAGGCTAAGAACAACGATGCATTCAATGCTCTGGCAGCAGGACAGCCGGCATTTTCCAAATACCTGGACAAGGCAAAGCACAATGCCGATATGCCTTCGATGCTTGCATTCGGAGCGGAGGTCAGCCCGATTCCTTCCCTGAGGATAGATGCAGGCTACAACCATTACTTCGATCTGGACACCAAGCAGTGGAACACTGATTTGCTGAAGGATACGGATGAGTTGACTTTCGGTGTGGAATACGATGTCACAAAGATGGTGGAGGTTAGCGCCGGAATCCAGCATACTTTCTACAACCAGAAGGAAGACAACTATTCAGACATGAATTTCAACCTTAGCTGCACTTCTGTCGGATTTGGAGTAGGGGTTAAGGTTTCTGACCACGTAACCGTTAATGCTTCTTACTTCCATTCCTTCTATCAGGACCATACAAAGCCTCAGACCACCGGTTATTCCAAATATAGCCGCACCAACAGCGTGTTCGGGCTTGGAGTTGATTTCACTTTCTAAGGAAAAAGTTTAGCCGCACTATAGTTTCTGTGGGCAGAAAAGATTATCTTTGAGGTAACATATATTTCAGCGATATGAGTACCATAATGATAATCGAACTGCTCATAGTGCTTGCGGCACTGTATGTCGGTTCCCGTTATGGCAGTCTTGCCCTGGGCGCAATCTCAGGCATAGGCCTGGCCATTTTGGTCTTTGGCTTCGGGATGAAGCCGGGAACTCCCCCCACAGACGTAATCTACATAATCATTGCAGCCGTTACCTGCGCCGGAACCCTCCAGGCTTCGGGAGGTATGGACTGGATGATCCAGATTGCGGAAAAGATGCTCAGGAAGCATCCCGGAAACATCACTTTCCTGGCCCCGATAACCACTTTCTTCCTTACCGTTCTGGTAGGAACAGGGCACGTGGTATATACCCTGATGCCAATCATCTGCGATATAGCCCTGAAGAAGAATATCCGTCCGGAAAGGCCTTGTGGAGTGGCTTCCATAGCCTCCCAGGTTGGTATAACCTGTTCTCCGATCGCGGCTGCCGTTGTTGCCTTCGTGACCATTTCCAATGCCAACGGCTTTATGGTTTCCATTCCTCAAGTTCTGATGATTACCATACCGGCCTGCCTTTGCGGTCTTATCTGCGCTTCCCTGTATTCGTATCGCAGAGGAAAAGACCTTGACAAGGACGCTGATTTCCTCAGGAGAAAGTCAGATCCCGAGACCTATAAATATATGAACGGCAACAGCGCCACCACCCTGGACAAACAAATAAGCAAGAGCGCCAAAAGGTCTGTTTACGTGTTCCTGGGGGCGTTGCTGGTCATCGTGTTCTTCGCATTCTGCCAGATGATCCACGTGGACAAGAACGGGGAGAGCATAACCCTGGCCCAGCACATGGGCATCCCTAAGATGAACATTATCATCCAGATCATAATGCTTACGGCCGCTGCCGCAAACATAATGTTCTGCAGGGCGGAGCCTAAGAAGGCCGTAGGAGGTGCTGTATGGCAGAGCGGTATGGTGGCAGTTGTGGCTATCTACGGAATCGCCTGGCTGGCAGATACTTATTTCAGTAACTATCTGGACCAGATGAAGGTTATGCTGGCAGACCTTGTTTCCAACTACCCTTGGTCTATCGCCTTCGTGTTCTTCTTGGTCAGTGTTCTTATCAACTCCCAGGGAGCCGTGGTTGTGGCCATGCTTCCTCTGGCATACGAACTCGGAATCGCCGGCCCGGTGCTGCTGGGTATTCTCCCGAGTGTTTACGGATACTTCTTCATCCCTAACTATCCTTCCGATATCGCCACCGTTAACTTCGACCGTAGCGGCACCACTGTTATCGGAAAGTACCTTCTCAACCACAGCTTTATGATTCCTGGCCTGATTTCCGTGGCGGTTTCAACGATAATCGGTTATCTGCTGACTACTACGGTATTCCATGGTTATTTTGCAGGTTTTGTACAATAGAATATTATGCGTAGAACAATACTCATTTTTGCAGCCATTCTGGCCCAGGCTTTGGTCATTTCGGCCCAGCCTAAGGTGATTGCCCACAGGGGGCACTGGAACGTAAATGAGACTGGAAAAGGCAACACCGCCACTCCGCAGAATTCCCTGGCTTCATACAGGGCGGCTAACGAAATAGGGGCCTGGGGCTCTGAGTTTGACGTAAACCTTACCTCAGATGAAAAGCTTGTGGTCTGCCACGGCCCAAAGATTGTCTCCCTGGCAGATGTCCAGAAAGAGACCTATAAAACCGTCCGCAGCGAGCGTCTTTCCAACGGAGAGAGGGTTCCTTCCCTAAAGGCACTTCTGAAGCTTATAAAGAAGTGCAAAATCCGCCCTATACTGGAGATTAAGGAGGATTATCGCGATAAAGAAGGCTACCTTCCAACCTTCGACAAGGTTGCGGCCGCTCTGAAGAGGCATCATATAGATATGTCCAATATCACGATTATCTCCTTCAGCCTGGAAGTCTGCAAGGCCGCTGCTAAGAAGTACCCGGATACAATGGTGCAGTATCTTGGAGGAGAGAAGTCCCCGGAGGAACTCTATGCCCTGGGTATCAAGGGACTGGACTATCACTATTCAGTGTTTGACAAGCATCCGGACTGGGTGAAGAGAGCTCACGACCTGGGTATGGAAGTCAATGTATGGACAGTGGACAAGGAGCAGGACATAAGGCGAATGCTCTCTCTTGGAGTTGACCAGATAACAACCAATTATCCGGTTCTTACACAGAAAATTATAGAAGAAAACAAATAATACAATATGGAAACAGTCAATAACATTTCAACTCCTCCGCCTCAAAAGAAGGAGGATTTCTCTTTCATCAAATACCTCATTGTTGTGACGCTGATTGGTCTGCTGTGGGCGTTTCTTCAGATTGTAGATGTTCAGGTTGACGATCGCGA
>JAFYZX010000076.1 GCA_017548505.1 Bacteroidales bacterium
CCGCAGGCTTAGGGCACTTTACGATCTCAAGGATATCGGCTACCAGGCCGGTACCGGCGCCATGATCGGACTGCCTTTCCAGACTGCTGAGGATATGGCCGACGACTTGTTGTTCTACAAAGAATTCGATGCTCCGATGATCGGAATGGGGCCTTACAACCCACACCCGGAAACTCCCCTGACACTCCAAAACGTTCCTTACCCATCTGCTGAAAGACGCTTTTCCCTTGGACTCAAGATGATAGCCCTGCTGCGCCTGCTGATGCCGGACATCAACATCGCCGCCGCTACGGCTCTGGAAGTTCTGGATTCCCGAGGCAGAGAAAAGGGCATTTTATCGGGAGCTAACGTCATTATGCCCAACATAACTCCAGTTGAGCAGATGGTCAAATACAATCTTTACGACCGCAAAACTCTCCTCCGCGACGGCGCCTTATCCTTTGATTCGGAATCCAGAATAATCATCGGCTACGGCCAGTGGGGAGACTCAAAGCATGCAGTAAAATAACTGTTGCGATTTGTTATTTCTTTGCCCAGGTATTAGCGAGAACAACTACAACAATGCATAGTATGAAGACTATTCCGCAGAATGCAAACCCTGATGTTTTAGATTGTTCAACGATTAAGGCCCAACACATTAACGGAGCAATCAAAATCAGCAGACCGCCTATCAGACCCCTGAGTTTCTTGATATTATACTTTTCCCTCTCTTTTTTTGAGGCTGTATTGTAACCGGCAATGAGCATATCTCCCTTACCGATAAGGATGAATATCCCCATAATGACCATGAGCGCGGCAATAATAATTACAACTATCATATAATTATCAGTCAAATAATGAATTTTTATCGAGTGCTTTGCGGAGGGCCTTCGGCAGAGCGTTGCGGTTCAGGAAGATGTAGGTGGTATTAAGAATCATATAATCTCTTGACATATACCAGGTTCCATTGTAAGGACCGCTGTTGCCCCAGGAGTTCTTTACCAGATAGAATGGTTTGCCTTGCTCATCTATGGCCTTGCCGTAGATCAGCATCACGTGGTCGTATGTAAACTGCCAGTTATCCCACTGCTCCTGCCTTAGTTCCTGGGTTGGAACAACTCCATCCGGCAGATCAGCGATTGCAGTCCTGCGGTTGAAGTCTCCGGAAACATCTCCTCCCCAGGCAACCGTGTAGCCTTTATCCAGAGCCTTGTCCAGCACATCCATCAGTTCATCGATCAGGATGTTGTAGCTTGGCTTCAAACGCCATTTGTATGGAGCCTCGATGATAAGCCACTGGTTGAAAGGATGATGCGTATAACTTGTCAGGCTCACGTACTCGTCCAGATTTAGTCCGAGACTCTCTGCAAAAGACTTTGGAGTATAGGTCTTGCCCTCATATTCAAAGGTCTCCGGGCATTTTCCTACATACTTCTCTATGACTGCCTGCACGCTGTCTTTCCAGCCAGGAAGAGGCTCTTTTGCGCTGTACTTGAGGATACTCCTGACCTTGTTCTCAAGCTCTGGAAAGAAGACCTTGAAATTGGCCAGGGAATCCCCTGTCAATGAGCCAGGTGCCGGCATTGCGTCTTCAGGGCAGATGCCGTGTTTACGGATAACATCCAGCACATCATCGCAGGAACCACCCTCGGAAATCTGGCTGTAGCCATGCATCCTCACATAATGTGTGGCGCAATCCATATAATCCTTGTTAACCACAAACATCTCGCAGAGGTCATAAACCTTCCCTGTTTTTCTAAGGATCTCGCTTTCAAAGAACCCCAGGGTTGCAAAGTCCCAGCATGTACCGCTGCGGAACTGGTTTTTAACGCTTGTAATCGGGATTTCCTTGACCGTTGTAAAGGTCTTTTCAGTTTGTGCTGATGCTGTTATTACCATAAGCATCGCCGAGGCTAGAGTCAGTATTTTCTTCATGATATGCGAATTTACTCATTATTTCATAACTTAGCGGAAAATACAGCATAATGAGCGATACAAAAATCACAAAAGAACTCTACGGGCTATATGTCCAAAGGTTCGGAAACTGCCCCAGGACTCCCTATCAGGCAGAATTCTACAGAAAATGGCTGGACCTTCTGAACGAATGCTCCTCAAACGAGGAAGCGGAGGAAAAGTCCAAGCAGAACGGGCTTTATACCGGCGGAGCGGCCGCAGTGGCCATGGACCGGGTTGTTGCAAACAAGCAGGCGGCCCAGGAGTTGGGCTGGACAGACGTTGCGGAGTTCTGCGACGAGATTATCGGGAAAATCAAGGCTGACCCTTATTACACATTCACTCACAGCAGCCTGTGGATCGATCTCCAGGCCAAGAAGAACGGATGGATAAGGACCATCGAGGGTTTCCAGCGTCTGTTTGTTGACTTTATGGAATACGATGATGCAAGGAACGATGCGCAAAGAGCTCTGGCCAGCATCACCGAGGATGCCAAGATGCTTTCAAAACCGAGTTCCGATTTCGCGACACTTGCCGCAATGCCGTCGTTCAGGGCGATGGTTGACTGCAGCGACGAGTATTACAAGGAATTCACCGATACAATAAGCAAAGCCATTGCAACCGGCAACCTTGAAACTATCCAATGGAGCGCAGAGTCCCGCCGGAGTGAAATTGACGAGCTGTGGGACAAGAAGGACACTCTCACGGAAGAATGCAGACACTGGTACAGCCAGGAAGTAAAGAAGCCGACCGTAAGACTCTCTCCAGAGACATCAGACGGCAAGTATAAACTCATAGAAATCGAATAATATGGATCCTGTTATACAGATGATGCTCCAGGGCTACATCGACGGCCTGGACACTTTGAAAACAAGCGATAAGGCTATCCTTCAGGAGATTGAGGATCTCAAGAAAGAAATGACTGCATTCGGGGAGAGCCAGAATGATTCTTCGACATTCTTCACGAATTTCCAGAATGCCGGACTTATGGGAAAATACATGGACCTTTCCACAAAGGTAAATCTGGCAGCCCAGGCCGCGGAGGCTTCTTCTGAAAACAAGCAAGAGAAGCACATTCCAACTCCATCAGAGTGGCTGGAGCCATTCCGGACCGCATACGACTATATCAAGAACTACCCGATACGGGAACGTGGCCTTGCCGTTTACCGCAAGCTGTTCGAAATCGGTGACAGACATACAAATA
>JAFYZX010000077.1 GCA_017548505.1 Bacteroidales bacterium
CACGCAGCGAGATGATCAAGGAGGGAAGAACTCCTCTGCACACTTTCCGTGCAAACATAGACTATGCCCTTGCTGAGGCAAACACCAAGGTGGGCGTTCTCGGAATCAAGGTATGGGTTTGCAACGGTGAGGTTTACGGCAAGAGAGACCTTACTCCTAACGCAGGCGTAAACGCTAACGACAAGGCACGTTCTTCAGAGGGTCGTTCAGACCGCAGAAGAAGTGGAGGAAGAGGTGGCCGCAGGCCGCGCTCCCAGCAGAACTAAGCGTAAAGCGACGTTTGCAAAAATTAAGGAGGAAGACCCAAAAAGCCTTCCTCCTTTTTTATTGTCGGTGAACAACGCTATTTCTTCTTGTCCAGCAGGAGGGTGCGGTCTCTGCCCCAGGCTCTTATTTTTGGCTTTGAAGATTCTTCCATAGCCTTTTCCATCTTGAAGATAAGCGCAGTGTCCCTTGTCAGGGCTTCCTTGATTTTCCTGTCGAGATCTGTAACCTGAGGGTTGAAGCCTTCGTCGAAGTAACCGGCCCTTGCCTTAAGGTCCAGCACCTTGCGCACCTTTGCGTCAAGTTCCTGGGCAGGGAATTTTCCGGTGGAGACAGAATCCGCTATGGCTTTAATTGTCCTTATCACATCTTCCGGCATAAGAATCATGTCCGCTCCGGCCTTGTAAACGGCAATGTTGGCATTGACGGCGGTTTTTCCTCTTGAAAGCCCTTTCATCTGAACGGCATCGGTCATAATCACGCCCTTGAAGCCCTGGTCGGCTTTCAGGACACTGTCCATGCAGATTTTTGAGATAGACATTGGCACACCGGAAGGGTCTATGGCCGGGATGCTGAAATGTCCGATCATCACCATCTCCATTCCGTCCCGTATCATTTTATTGTAAGGGAACAGGTCAACGGTATCAAGATAGGCCCTGGAATGACGGATTACAGGCAAATTGTAGTGGGAGTCCACATAATTGTCCCCGTGTCCCGGATAATGCTTTCCGCAGGCGTAGATTCCCTCGTCCTGCATTCCTCGCATATATGCGGATGCATAGTTGGCGACAAGAGACGGATCTCCGCCGAAAGACCGTTGCCCCTGGGCTTTATTGTAAGGATCTGAACATATATCGGCGACAGGAGCCAGGTTAATTAGTATGTTGAGGTCCTTTAACTCCTTGCCCACGTTCCTGCCCATCTCGTACATAAGGTCTTCCCGGTTTTCCATCCTGCCAAGAAGAGCCTGCCTGGGATAAGGGCAATATTCCTGGAAACGCATGGCGGCTCCCCATTCGGCATCAGTTGCCACCAGAAGCGGAATGTCCGCCAGGGCCTGGAGCTCGTTAACCCTTTCAATGAACTGACCGATAGGTCCTTTCATCAAGATCAGGTTCCCGATGCCGTAGGATTTTACCAGAGTGTCCTGAATGGCTTTTGTAGCTCTGTCGGGGAACCGGCTAATCTCTATAATAAACAGCTGCGCCAATTTCTCGCTGACGGAAAGCCTCTGCATGATGGAATCCACCTGGGCGGCATGCCTTAGGGAATCGGTATTTACAGGTTTGGGCTCAGCGATGATTTCACCGCCGGATTCAGAACAACTGGCCGCACATCCAAGCGCGGCCAGAAGAGCTAGTCCCAATAGTCTTAATGACATTATTTTCCCGCCTTTACAAAGTAGAAGGTATATACGTGAGGCGGCCCCTCATAGCCTCTCAAGATGGATTTCACCATAACGGCTTCCATATCGCTGAAAGGGCATTTGAGGACTCCGGCGATGCTTTGGTCGAGATTGACGTTATACTCGTCATTGTTAAGATTCTCGTAAATGACGGTTTCTCCGCTGGTGATCTTTACATTCTTGACCACGTCGCTGCCAATGAAGGGATTTTCGGCCATGGTTTTGTCCATCTTGACATTAGCCTCTTCCAGCTTGAATTCCTGTGGGATGATGCCGTTTTCCTTGAGTTTGCCCTCAAAGAGTTCCTTGTTGTCTTCAAACATCTGAGAGAGGCTGCCTTCTTCCGGATCCTCTTCAGGCTTCCAGGTGTAAACATCTTTTCCTGTATTCAGGTCCAGAATGTGGAATTGGAAGAAATATGCGCCCACGGCCTCGTCTGCAGGCTCCTCCATGTAGGCGAGCTTCCCGTCCTTGCTCCATCCTATCGGATAGAATTTGTCGAAGAGGTAAAGAGGAAAGGTTTGGTTATCCACCTGATAGGTTTCCGGTTCGGCATATTGCAGTTCCTGCGGAACGGAATAGTGGTCGGGCACCTGCGCTTGGGGCACAGCGTCTGTAGCCTTTGTCTGCCCTGCATTCTTGCAACCGAAGAAAATCGCGGAGAAGAGAATCAGGCAAAAAGCCAGCGAGATTGTCTTGAAAGTTTTCATAGCAGTGTTGCTTAATATTATTATTACAAATATAATGAACTATTTGCTAACTTGCCGAAAATTTGAATCGGAGATGAAACGCATTTTTTCATTTTGCACATGTTTGCTGGCAGCCGCCCTGATGTTGTCCTGCAGCAAAAGCGATGAGGGCGGGAAGGGCTACGAGTCTTATGCCCTGATTGTAACGCAAACCAAGAATTACTCCAAGATTCCAAAGGACAGCGAAGGCCATTCCGCAAATCCTAAGCTGGAGAAGCTTTACAATGAGTTGGGAACAGATATGGAAAAGTTCTTTACGGGCCGTTCTTCCAAATGGATTGTGGAGTTCAACACAAAGGACGGGGAAAAGACCATTGCAGCGAAAGACGAGGACGCAAAAAAGAAAATGGAAGACCTGGTTTCTGGCTTCAAGGCCTGGCTGGAAAAGAATTATGCCTCTC
>JAFYZX010000078.1 GCA_017548505.1 Bacteroidales bacterium
CTTATTCTCAGGATTATTCACCTGGCGTCCAAAAACGCGGACGCATTTACCAGGATTTACGGATACTGTGTGGCGTCCATTTTCCTGATGCACGTTGTCATAAACATAGGAATGACTATGGGCCTTCTGCCGGTAATAGGCATCCCCCTGCCGTTCCTAAGTTACGGCGGTAGCGGTATGGTAAGTTTCACCATACTGCTGTTTATCTTCATAAGGCTGGATATGGAGCGTCAGAACAAGGACGCCTAATCTTCCATTTTGCCGAAAATCATCGTGCTGTTGTGGCCGCCGAACCCGAAGGTGTTGCTGAGGGCTACCTTAACATCCCTCTTCTGGGGAACGTTAAAGGTTAGATTCAACTTCGCGTCAATCTCCGGATCATCCGTAAAGTGGTTGATTGTTGGAGGAATTATGCCACTGTTGATGGCGTGGATGCAGGCCATTGCCTCAACGGCTCCGGCCGCTCCCAGCAGATGGCCGGTCATAGACTTTGTGGATGAGATGTTGATGTTGTATACGGAATCTCCGAACACCTCTGCAATTGCCTTAAGCTCAGCGATGTCTCCCAGATGTGTGGAAGTTCCGTGAACATTTATGTAGTCCACTTCTTCCGGCTTTACACCCGCTCTCTTAAGAGCAACTGTCATTGCCTGCTTTGCACCCATTCCCTCAGGATGAGGTGCTGTGATATGATGGGCGTCTGCACTTATGCCGCAGCCCTTGAGCTCTGCATATATCTTGGCGCCTCTGGCTTTTGCGTGCTCGTATTCCTCAAGAATGAGGATACCGGCACCTTCTCCCAGAACAAAGCCGTCCCTGTCCTTGTCAAACGGACGGGATGCTGTCTTGGGATCGTCATTGCGGGTAGAGAGAGCCTTCGCGGAGTTGAAGCCTCCGACTCCCGGAATGGTTACGGCTGCCTCGGCCCCGCCTGTTACAATCATATCGGCCTCGTCCAGAAGGATAAGGTCGTATGCACAGTGGATGGCGTGGGATGAGGAAGCACAAGCGGATACCGTAGCAAAGTTAGGACCCATAAAGCCGTACTTGATGGATACGAATCCTGCTGCGATGTCTGCAATCATCTTTGGAATGAGGAAAGGATTGAATCGAGGATGGCTTCCGCCGTTGACGTAATCGGTGACCTCTGAGGTCATTGTCTCAATTCCGCCCACGCCGGATCCGATGATAACGCCAACCCTGGACTTGTCTATCGTCTCTAGATTGATAGCAGCGTCTGCAACGGCCTGGTCTGCAGCAACTACTGCAAACTGGCAGTAGCGGTCCATCTTGCGGGCTTCCTTCCTCTCTATGTACTGGAGCGGGTCAAAGTCCTTGACTTCGCATGCAAATCTGGTGTTGAATTCGGTTGCATCGAACCTTGTGATAGGGCCCGCCCCGCTTACTCCGGCGTCAAGAGAGTTGAAATATTCTTCAACGGTCTTTCCAAGGGGGTTGACTGTGCCGAGTCCGGTAACGACGACTCTCCTCTTTTCCATAAATATCTTTGTTTTAGGATTATCAAAAAAATGGGGAAACCCGCAGCATAAACCTAAGGTTTCCCCTTAATGAGCTATTGAAGCTTATTTCTTCTGAGCCTCAATATATTTGATAGCATCACCTACGGTGGCTATTTTCTGGGCTTCCTCTTCAGGGATTGTGATCTCGAAAGCCTTCTCGAAATCCATAATCAGTTCAACTGTGTCAAGAGAATCAGCGCCAAGGTCCTTTGTGAAGTTTGCCTCCGGGGTAATCTCTGCCTCGTCAACGCCAAGCTTCTCAACGATGATCTCCTTAACTTTTGAAGTAATGTCTGCCATGATCAAAAATTTTAGTTAATACAATAAGTTTATAATTTTAGTAGGCTGCAAATATAAACAAAATTTTTTAATGAGTATATTTGTCCATTGCAGGCCGTTACGCCTCGCTCTCCAAGCAAGAGGCGTGCCAGAGCCTAAAAAGTGTAATACAGATACCCCTGAAAGACAATAATGTTTAAGATAGCAGTGTTTGCATCGGGCAGCGGAACCAATGCGGAAAATCTTATCCGCCACTTCAATTATGAACTGAAAGGCCAGAAGGCCAGGGTTGAGATTGTGGTCTGCAACAAACCCGAGGCCTACGTCCTGACCCGTGCCAGGAACCTTAACGTTCCTTCTGTCGTGACCAAAGACACAAATGTAATTATCGCGATACTGAAGGAAAAGGAAATCAACTTCATCCTTCTTGCGGGCTACCTTCTCAAGGTGCCGAAGGAACTCATAGACCTTTATCCCGACAGGATCATCAACATCCACCCGGCCCTGCTCCCGAAATACGGCGGGAAGGGAATGTACGGGGAGAGAGTCCACAAGGCTGTGCTGGAAAACAGGGAAAAGTACAGCGGCATCACCTTCCATCTTGTGGATGAAGAAATGGATCACGGCAAAATCCTCTTCCAGTCTTCTTTCATCCTCAGCGATGACGAAACACTGGAAAGCCTGGAGGCAAAGATCCACATCCGCGAGCAGGCAGACTACCCGCGTATCGCAGAGGCATATATCAACACTCTCTGATTATTTGCCGTAGGCGGAAAGGCCTTTTTTCAGAAAATCGACGTAATTGTCCACATTGAGGTTGTAGCCCATTGGCTCAACCAGAGGATTGCCGTCTGAGTCCAGCACAAGGTAGAACGGCTGGGCGTTGGCGTTGAACTTCTCCATCACGAAGCGGGAGTTGATCTTTCCCATTCCCTTGAGGACAGTGCCATCTTCAAGCGTGCGGTAATCTTCAGGCAGCACCTCCATCTTGTCGTCTCCGTAAAGAGAGCATATCACGAAGTCGTTGCGGAGCATGTCCAGAACCTTAGGATCGCTCCAGACTCTGGCCTCCATCTCGCGGCAGTTGACGCAGCCGTGGCCGGTAAAGTCGAAGAATATCGGCTTGCCCTGCTCTTTTGAAGCCTCAAGAGCCTCATCAAAGGTGAAGTAACCCACCAGGCCGTGCGGAAGGTGCAACTTGTCGGAATACTTCCTGTCTGCAAGAGTGGCCTTTTCGGCCTCCGTGGAAAAGCCGAAAGTTCCCATTTCCGCTCCGCTTGTATGCACCACCACAAAGTCCTGCGTCTGCATTGGAGGAAGATATCCGCTCAAAGCCTTCAGCGGCGCGCCCCACAGACCCGGAATCATATACACCATGAAAGCAAAGGTGATGATTGCCAGAATCAGCCTTCCTACTCCCACATATTCCTTCGGAGAATCGTATTTGAACCTCAGCTTGCCCAGCAGATACATTCCCAGAAGGCCGGCAATCACAATCCAGAATGCCAGATAAACTTCCCTGTCCAGTATTCCCCAGTGGTAAGTCTGATCCGCCACGCTCAGGAACTTCATACCCAGAGCCAGCTCAATGAATCCCAGCACCACCTTCACGCTGTTGAGCCATCCTCCGCTCTTCGGAAGTTTCTTCAGCAAAGAAGGAGCAAAGGCAAAAATCGTGAACGGAATGGCAAAAACTATCGAGAACACCAGCATCACGATAATCGGCGTCATAATTTCTCCCTGCATGCTCTTGATTATCGCCGAGCC
>JAFYZX010000079.1 GCA_017548505.1 Bacteroidales bacterium
ATTTCGGTAAAATAAAACTTGTGGTCTGGGACCTGGACGATACGTTCTGGCGGGGCACTTTGAGCGAAGAGGGGATTACGGGTATCGGCTCCAACATAGATCTTGTGAAAAGACTTACAGACACAGGAATTGTCAACTCCATCTGTTCCAAGAACGACGAAGCCCAGACCATAGAAAAACTGAAGGAGCTTGGTGTCAACGATTTCTTTGTCTTCAAATCCATAGACTGGACTCCAAAGGGCAAGAGAATCTCCGCGATGATAAAGGATATGGGCCTTAGGAACGTAAATGTGCTCTTCCTGGACGACAATCCCGTAAACCGTAACGAGGCTCTTCATTATTGCGAGGGAGTAATGGCCGCAGATCCAGACGATGTGCTTCCATCCCTGAAGGAGTGGGCCGCCGCCCAGGAGCCAAAAGACCTTGCGCACAAAAGACTGAAACAGTATCAGGTGCTTGAGACAAAAGTCAAGAGCCGAAGTGAATTTTCTTCCAACCTCGAATTCCTTTACAGCACGGAAACCGTGGTGGAGATAAGGAAGGACTGTCTTGCTCAGACAGACCGTCTCCACGAGCTTATTCACCGCACAAACCAGCTGAATTACACCAAAAAGCGCATAAGCAGGGAAGAGCTTGTCTCCATTCTCGAAGATCAGAGTTACAACACGGGATATGTAACGGTCAGGGACAAGTTCGGAGACTATGGCATAGTAGGCTTCTTTGCAATAAAGGACAACATCGCCGAGCATTTTCTTTTTTCCTGCCGCGCAATCGGGCAGGGTGTTGAGCAGTGGGTTTATTCCACCCTCGGCTATCCGCAGCTGGAGGTAAACGGCGAGGTCATAACAAAACTGGAAATTGTTCCCCCGCCGGACTGGATAAACCGCACTTCTGGCGAAAAAGGAGAAAAACAGAATGCCCCCCAGCCGTCCGCCGGTTCAAAGATACTCTTCAAGGGGCCTTGCGACCTGTCTATCCTTGCGTCCTATCTGCAGTATAAGGGGAATGTGATAGAGGAGTTTACATATCTCGGGCCGCTGAGGCACAACGAGGTGGAGCATCACAACCACTCCGAGAATTACCTGAATCTGCCTTTCCTGGGAGAAAGAGACAGGAACTTGCTGGTGGACGAATGCATATTTAACGATCCCGGGATGTTTACAACCCGCATGTTTGACAGGGATCTGGACATCATATTCCTCAGCACGCTGCACGAGCCGCATCTTGCCATTTACAGAAGGAAGGGCTCCAACCTGAAGGTTGCATTCGGAGAATGGACAGGAGACCTGACCGATCCAGCCAAGTGGGACAGCATTATTTCCGGAGAGCAGTACAATTACATGAACAAGTTCTCCAGAGAGTATCTGGAGGAGTTTGCCGGCAAATACGAATACCTCGGCCCTCTGGACGAGAAAGGGTATGTGGAGAACCTGAAAGTCCTGATGAACAAGATATCCCCTAAGACCCACCTTTGCCTGATTCTTGGAAGCGAGATTGAATATGAAGGAAAGACCACGCCGGCCTATATAAACAGGGCGGAGAAACATAAGAGGTTCAACGATGCTATCAGGGAGTTTACCTCCGGCAATAACCGGATACACCTGATTAACATTACAGACTTCATCGAAGGCCAGGATTCTTTTTCAGACAACATAAACCACTTCCAGCGCAAGGTTTATTTCCAGATGTCCCAACGCGTCAGAGACATCATCGCAGAGATAACCGGAGTCAAGTTCAGGGAAATATCCCCGTTCAAAAGGTATCTGAAGAAACTGGGGGCTAAATATACCACCTCCATTAACAGAAACGCCTGGTACTACCCCTTGGTTGCAAAGCTGTTTCACAGGTTCGCAGACAAATAGATCTACTTTGCGTTACAGTAATCTATGGCATATTGAAGGGTTAGCCCGTGCTCTGCGATATATTTGCTGAAGTATTCCGCTCCTTTCTGATTTACATGTTCCACATCGGCATAATAACTGTCATCCGGCAGTTTAAAGTTGCTGTAGTCCGCAATCAGGGTGCTGTCTCCCAATTCGTTCTTCAACAAGGACCGGTATCCGTCATCGCTGAGGATCTCGTCAATTTTATAGACAGGCGTGCTTAAAATGACAAGTGTTATGTTGTGATTGTCGCAGTATTCTTTGATTCTGCGCAAGTGACGGATCTGATACTGGCACTTTTCCCGTATTTTCGCTTCGGTCCAGCCGCCTTCTCCGGCCATTTCCTTTACTTTTTTCACCCTGTCGAAGGCTTTCGGGTGGTGCAGTTTGTTTCTTGTGAGGTCTTGATAGCCACCTCCCATTCTTCTTTTGCCCACAAGTGTATTGCTGAAGGAAGAAATAGCCATTTTAAGGTACCGGGAGTCGTGGCGGAACTGATGGAAGAAATCATCATAATCCAGCAACCGTTTCTCTTCCTCAAAGCGCGGGTCTATTCTTGAGTCATCGTTGAAAAGAATGCCTATAAAACTGGCCCCGAGGCAAACCGTGTCTATTTTAGTGCCGTTATATTCCACCGCCCATTTTACAGTGTTATAGCAGGCTCCCATGGAAAGGGCGGTAAAGCAAAGGTTCTTGGAATGCGGGATGATTCTGTCGTTCCAGGCAAATTGCGCATTGGACGGCCCGGCAACTACATAATGGATGTCTTTCCCGATAAAGCCGCGCTCCAGAAAAGAGGGGGCGTATCTTATCCAAAGACATCTCAAACTTATGATTAGAGCAAAGAATGCTATCCAGAAAATGCCGGCGTACAATAAAAACTTTTTCATGACAACCTAGAACTGAAAGTAAATGAAAGCCCCGGCGTTATAATTTCCGAACAAGGCAATAATGACGGCAATGGCGAGACTCTTTATCAGGATCATCCCGATGCCGCGGCTATAGTCTTTTGAAGGCCGCTGCAAAACAAATTCCCGTTTTCTTGTTATCCATTCCAGCACGAAAAGAAGAACTGTAAATATCAGGGTAGGTACGCTGATAACAAAAAAGTCGTGGACTTTGAAAGAAAAAGTGCCGAGGGTCTTAAAGAATCCGATAAATGAAGGAATATCCCTGGAGAAAAAGATGACGTGTCCAAGCCCGATAATAATATATGTCAAGACCATTCCGGACAAATCGGTTAATAAAGGAAAGCCTCTTTTACTTTCTTTCAGCTTTTTGTTTTTACTGAGGCTGCCGGATAGGATAAGCGGTATGAAGAGTATGCTGTGGAACAGGCCGAAAACGGCATAAGTCCAATTGGCGCCATGCCACAATCCGATAACGACAAGATTGACCGTAATCGCGATAAAGATTCCCAATTTTGCAAGATTCCGGAATCTTATGTTAAGAGGCATAAACACATAGTCCGTTATCCACTTTGTCAAGGAGATGTGCCAGCGTCTCCAGTACTCGGATACATTTCTGGCGAGAAGAGGGTGGTCGAAGTTTTTGGTAATGCTGAATCCCAAAATCTTTCCCACTCCGATAGCCATATTGGAGTATCCGTCAAAATCCGCGTAAACCTGGACGGGAGAAAGAAGGATGGTCATTACCAGCCGCCCCGGACTCTGAAGGTCGTAGTCTCTCCATACCTCGCCTGTAAAAAGGGCAAGGTTATCGGCGATAACCATCTTTGTGAAAATGCCCCATAGAATCTGCTGGCAACCGTCAATGGCCTGATTGAAGTTGAAAGAATGGTTTTTCCTTAATTGAGGCAAAAATGTGTTTGGCCTGTCGATAGGGCCGGATAGCATTGTCGGGAAGAATGCTATATATGTGGCAAACTCAATGAAATTTTCCGCCGGCTCAATCTTTTCCCTGTGAATTTCAAGCACATAACTTATTAGTTTAAAAATAAAGAAACTCAATCCGACAGGAAGGACAATATTTAGTGTTGACCAGGAAACATGAACTCCGATGGCATTCAGAAAAGAGGCAACCGAACCGGCGAAAAAATCAAGGTACTTGAAATAGACCAGAACGCCCACTCCCAAAACAACGCCCAAAGTCTTCCATCCGGAGGCGGCCCTATAATTGGATTTGCCGTTAGCTCTCTTGATTGCGGAACCCAACAGATAGAAAACTATCGTGATGCAAAGGAGAAAAGGCAGCATTCTCCAGTCAACAAAGCCGTAGAAAAAATAGCTGGCCAAAAGCAGCCAGATATTCTGCCATGTCTTTCTTTGTGATATTCCCGGTGCAAAATAAACCAGGAAGACCACAAGAAAGAAAAGAAGAAAGCCAAAAGAATTTATAACCATTCCAGCGGAATCTATTTAGCCATAAGAGAATCAACCATCTCTCCGACATTCTTCCACTTCATGATTTCCAGTGATGTGAATTTTACCCCAAAGCCCTTTTCAATGGCTACGATAAGCTGGATGTGGCTTAAGGAATCCCATTCTTCAATATCAGCCGCAGTTGTAGAGTCTGCAAGTTCTATGTCCTCGTTGTCGAGAACATCCCTGAAAATCCCGTTCAGTTTTTCGTAAATAGCACTTCTTTCCATGGTGTTTATGTATTAAGTCAGACTTTGTACCCTCCGTCTATTCCTATGATTTGGCCGGTTATAAAGGACGCCTTGCCGGACGCAAGGTACAATACGCTGTCAGTTATTTCGTTAAAGGTTGCCGCCCGTTTAAGGGCCACTTTTTTCAGTATTTTCTTTTTGACATCCTCCTTCATTGAATTGAACATTTCCGTTTCAACGACGCTGCACGCAACGGCGTTAACCCTTACTCCAAAAGGAGCCATTTCCTGTGCCGCGCTTCTGGTTAATGTATTCAGGGCGCTTTTGCTTGCATCGTAGGCAGCCCCGCCCGGTTCAGACGAAACCGCGGCAACGGAAGAGATATTGATGATGTTTCCAAACCCCTGCCGGATCATGACAGCCCCGATTTCCCGCATAAGATAGAACGGCGCAAAATAATTGGTCCTGAAAGTGTTTTCCACCTCTTCATAACTCATGTAGAAAATGGGCTTGCATATATTCAGGGCGGCGTTGTTCACAAGGACATCTATAGGCCTGTCCAGGCGGAGGATTTCTTCGACGGCCTTCTCCAGAGATTCCTTGCTGGAAAGATCTGCGTGAACCGGGAATATTTGTACACCACAGGTCTGCTTAACCTCCAGGCACAGCCTGTCAAAATCGTCTCCAATGGTCCTGTTGAGGGATACTATATCATGCCCCTCGGAGGCAAATGCCTTAAGCAAGGCAAGTCCAAGTCCTCTGTTGCATCCGGTAATCACAACTGTTTTCATAGACAATCGAATCTTGATTTTATGTCTTCTGCGATAAGCTCGGGCGTCAGCCTGTGCTGGCTCATCAGGTAGGAATAATCTCCGGTTTTTGAGAAAGTGTCCCTGACGCCAAGTTTAAGTATCGGCGGAAAACCGCTTTGGGTTGAAGTATAGTCAGACAGGGCGCTTGCCAGTCCTCCCACAATGTTATGTTCTTCCGCCGTTACAAAAAGCCGGGCATTCCTGAAAGAATCCACCGTTTCCGTATCAAACGGCTTGATTGTATGAACATCAACAACGGCGGCATCTATTCCGCAGGTGTTTTTCAAAATCTCCGCAGCGGAGAGCGAATGGCCCACGCAGGCCCCCGTGGAAAAAACGCACACATCTTTCCCATGTCGGAGAACAATGTCCTTTCCTATTGTAAAATCACACTTTTCCGTATAAACGGTAGGGGCTTGAGCTCCTCCCGTAAGCCTTATGTAAGAAGGGCCGTCGTGTTTCAGGGCTGCGGACATTGCCATTACCGCCTCCGGGGCATCGGCCGGGGACAGAACTGTCATTCCGGGAATGCTTCTCAGGATGGCAATGTCTTCTATGCAGTAATGTGTGTTTCCGAAATACTGAAGATAAAAACCGGAGTTAAGGCCTACAAGCACAACCTTGCTTTTCATATAGCCCAGGAACTGCCGGTCCATTTCATACGCTCTCATGGAGATAAATGCAGCCTGGGCTACCGCTACCGGCAGAAAGCCCTCGGAAGCCATTCCGGCGGCAAGCCCGACAAGGTTCTGTTCTGCAATGCCGACTTCTGTAAATCTATCCGGATACTGATAGATGAATCTGTCCAGTCCCGCAGCAACGGACATGTCTGCGGACAAAATGTTCAAATCCGGATAATCCCGGACACTGTCGGGGAGGAACATGCCAAATATGGCAGTTGCCTGACTGGATCCGACATATTGCTGTATGTTGTTATCTGCCGCCATTATTCTTCCTGTTCCCTTATTGCCTTGAGATATCTTGATTCGTTCAGGCTTCCGTGGTGCCACTTGGCCCTGTCTTCCATAAAGGACACGCCCTTCCCCTTGCGGGTTTCCGCTATGATGGCCGCTGGCTTTTTGAATGTCAGGGAAGAAAGGGTTTTGTACATGTCTTCCACAGAATGTCCGTCGGCGACAAAGACATCGTATCCGAAAGCCAACAGCTTTTCTTTCAGAGGTGCGGTATCCAGAACATCTTCAATGGCGCCATCTGCCTGAAGATGGTTGTGGTCAATTATCAGCACCAGATTGTCGAGTTTTTTGTGAGATGCAAACAAGAGAGATTCCCAAACCAGGCCTTCGTCAAGTTCGCCGTCTCCCAATATAACATAGACTTTGTTAGCGAGCCCCTTTAACCGGCAGGCATAGGCAACCCCCACCGCATAAGAGCATCCGAGACTGAGACTGCCGCCGGAAAACTCTATGCCTTTCTGAAGGTTCCTTTTAGAATGCGCCACGAACTCGCTTCCGTTTTGTTCAAAAGAGCCAAGATCTTCTTTTGTCAAAAGCCCCTTTTCAAACAACGCACAGTATAAGGCCAGTGCAGCATGCCCCTTGCTTAATATAACCCTGTCCCGCGCTTCCAGGTTTGAGGTATCGTAATTGACGAAATCCGAATACAGGACGGCCAGGATTTCCGCCATTGAGAGGCTTCCTCCGAAATGCGCCCCTTTCTTTCCGGCAAGATATCCGGTGTCTATGATGTTCCTGCGAATGCCTTTGGCAACGGCGGTAAGTTTCCGCAGCTTGTCGTCACTAATCATATCAATCCTATTTGAACGTGTCCCTTTGCCACCAGGGTGTCTTTAGGGGATGCTATCCTATAGAATTTCAGTTTGTACTGTATAATGTTTACAGCTTCGGAGACATTATCTACAGAAGCCTCCAGCCTTATTTCATCATTGAGGAATACCGGCTTGTGAAAACTGATATCCTGGGTTTGGATCATTACGTCCCTTGCGGGAAGGAGCATGCCAACGAAATGGGAAACGAAGGCATTCAAAATGTTGCCGTACATTACCAGTCCCTCATGTCCTTTCCGCTTTGCAAACATCAGATCGGTATGGAGAGGATTGAAGTCGTTGCTGCAGCGCTGGAAACTGTAGTAAACGTCAGGAGTTACTTTGTAGATGTGCGTGATATTGCCGGATTCCCGGGCAAGTTCGGTTATCGTCATAACTATAAGGTCTTGAAGTCTATATAACATTCTTTTGGCTGATACTGGTCAACCAGCAATTCGTATTGTGCGGTAGGGGCGCCTTCAATTTTCCGGAATCCCAGAGACGGGAAATGCTGTTCCACCATCTTGTTTTTGGCGGTAGGCAGATATTCTCCAACAATACGTTTATATCCGGCTTCTTTTGCCTTCTGCACAATGGCGTTTAACGTAAAATTCTCCATTCCGCGCTTAAGGACGCGGCAGCTCATAAACCACGTATCGATGAAAAGGCTTTCCACGTCCAGTTCTTTCATGATAACAACCCCGATAAGCCCGTTGTCTCCAAACTTGTCTTCAAGCGTAAAGCTGAGATCGATAGTTTTCCGGTCTTTCGCCATCTCGGCGATATCCGCTTCGGTATATCTTATTGTCCTTAGATTGAACTGGTTGCTGCGCTGGGAGAGTTGGGCTACTCTTGGGGTGTTGAATTTGGTGAATCCACTTACGGCAGATACCATTTTAAGGGATTTCAGGAAATCGGCCTCGTTTGTAAATGTCTTGGCTAAAGAAACCCTCTGTGCTTCTACCTGATATTGTTTTGTACGGTCTTTATCCGCCTTGTCATAGGACGCTGTCTCAAACAGATTCAGAGAATACAGGTATTCGAGATAATCCCCCGGATCTTCCGGAAGTTCCGGTACGGTTATTCCCGGTATGTTTTCTCTGACGATATTGCGCTCGAAAGGATTGTCGTCGAGAAATACCATGGAATCAAAACCGATGTTGAGAATTTTCCGGATAGTTCTGATATTATCTACCTTGGTTTCCCAGTTGGCTTGGAACACGGCAATATCGTCGAGTTTCAAAATCATATCGGGGTGCTTTTCAAACGGCTCTTTAGCGGTTTCCAGATTGTTCTTTGAGGCCACACAGATTATTATGCCTCTTTGCTTGAGCTTTTTAACCCACATCTGGAATTCGGAGAAAGCTTTTCCGATGCCCAGTCCATGCCCTATCTGTATGCCCTCCATTCCGTCATCTCCAATAATTCCGCCCCAAACCGTATTGTCCAAATCCAGTATCAGGCACTTCTTGAACTGTCCCTTAATGGCGCCAACGATATCCATTACCCTTGAGGCAACGTAAGGCAAAGAATCTACGCTGAGAACCATTTCCGTGCTTACGTAAACGTTTGGAGAGAACATAAAATCACGCCCAAACTTGTTTTGAAGGGAGGCTATGTCACAGATGAACAAATTTGGATGACTGCGGGAGAGCTCCATCAGGTCAAAGTTTAACTTGCGGACCTGATAGGTAAAAGACGAGCTGACCTTGTTGGCATAGCTTCCGAAAACGGTATCGTCAATTTCCGGGTAATTGAAGCAGATGATTTTTTTGCCCGCGAAATAAGGATCTTCGCAGATGTTTCGCAGAAAGGCAATCCTTTCTTCTGCCGCCATTTCTTTTCCGGATGCAGGCAGAAGACTGTAACGCTCTCCGAATTTATGAGTGGACTGGAAAAGAACAATTACCTCAGCGTCAAACTCGTAAAGCTCGCTGGACCGGTCCAGGAACAAACGGTCTATTTGATTGTATTCGGCTTCAAACAAATCTATATTAAACCCGCGTTCGACACCCGTGCCTTTTATTGCCATTGCCAGAAATTGAGTGGCGGTATCGCCGGCCAGGGCCATTCTAACTGAAGGCATTTGGCTTGTGTCCCGCTTCAAAAGTCTTTTCAAATCCTTAAATGAAAGCATAAAAGAAGGAATATTATTTACAAAGATAGTCTTTTATTGCCTCGGCGATGTATTCAATCTGGTCTTCCTTCAGGCAGGTGTGCACAGGGAGGCTGAGGACGTGGTCTGCAAGCCATTCAGAATTGTGAAGGGAATCATCCGCACCGGGATTGAAATCTTCCCTCCTCAGGGCAATACCCCGGAACGCAGCCTGCTTTGAAAGTGGAAGCGGGTAGTAAATCATTGAAGGGATGCCCCTTTCCGCCAGGAAGGCTTTGAGGGCATCTCTGGTGTTTTGGTCCGGATACTTTATGCTATCCTTTACGATAATCGTGTACTGATGGTAGGTGTGGGTTGTGAACTCACATTCAACAGGAGTGCATATATGCTTTTCCAGAGGGTCAAAGGCCTTGATAAGGCGAGTATAGGAAGCGGCGGCCTTTCTTCTCGCCGCGATATACTCGTCCAGATGCTTGAGCTTGACGTCCAGCACGGCGGCCTGGAGGGTGTCGAGCCTTGAATTGCAGCCGATCAAATCGTGATGATATTTAACCTTCTGCCCGTGGTTGGCAATCATTCGGATCTGTTCTGCAAGTGCATCGTCGTTGGTGATCAGCGCCCCGCCGTCTCCCATGCAGCCGAGGTTCTTGGTAGGGAAGAAGGAAGTGCAGCCGATGTCTCCGATACACCCGCCCATTGTTTCAGCTGTTTCCTCCTGCCCGCCCGATACTGATTCTGAAAAACACCCCTCGTGTTCAGAAATGTTTGAAACCTTGCACTTTGAACCCAGAGCCTGGGCGCAGTCTTCCACCACCTTAAGGTTATGGCGGTGTGCAAATTCCAGTATGGCATCCATCTGGCTGCACTGCCCGAACAGATGCACCGGAACAATAGCCTTCGTCCTCTTGTCCACCAGCTCGTCCATATATTCCAGGGAAACGGAAGCGTCCGTATTGAAGGTCCTCGGATTTACATCATACATAACAGGCACCAGATGAAGCAGGGCAATAACCTCAGCCGTCGCCACGTATGTGAATGCCGGTACCAGCACCCTATCTCCCGGCTCCAGGCCCAAAGCCATCAGCGCAATCTGAAGGGCATCGGTCCCGTTACCGCAGCCGATGACGTGCTTTGCACCAAGGTATCTGGCAAGATTCTCCTCAAAGGCTTTCACCTGCTTCCCCTTGATGAAAGCGGAAGAATCTATAACCTCTTTTATCGCCGAGTCAATCTCCCGCCTTATCTGATTGTGCTGGCCGAGCAGATCGACCATTTTTATCTCTTCCATAACCGTTCTGTTGTACCAAAAAAGTGCGCTTCTCTGACCTAAGAAAAGCGACGTTAAAGATAAGGAAAAGATTCCTAGCGGGAATGCTCCCAGCCTCTTTATTTCAGCGAGGCCAGGAGCAAAAATGCCCTGAAATGCACCCAGCCTCTCTTTCTCGGCGAGGCTGGGAGCAAAAATGCTCAAAAATCAGCAATAAATCATAACAAGACGGTTACAAAATGTATATCGTTGAGAAATAGCTGTTTGAGACTAGTTTTTTGGGGTGTTTCAGATGGCGGTGTGTAAATTCTTACAGAATTTTAAAGAAAAACGGAATAATTTTTTTTGTCATATTTATAATTACTTTCAGCTATTTCTTCAGCAGCTTTAAAATGTGTTTTATAATGATAAGAATTAAGTAAACCATATGCTTCATTATTTAAATCTTCTTTTGAATCA